>NZ_JACDWU010000279.1:0-283 GCF_016464045.1 Pseudoalteromonas sp. bablab_jr011
GATTTCAAAAGAGATTAGTGCCTCTCCTGACAGTGCTCAATGGCAATCCATAAATTGGAAAACTGTTGAGTCACACGTTTTAAAGCTTCAGATGCGTATTGCAAAAGCAACAAGAGAAAGTAAACACGGCAAAGCGAAAGCATTGCAGTGGATACTGACTCACTCGCATTCGGCAAAACTTCTTGCTGTTAAGCGAGTATCACAAAACAAAGGCAGTAAAACGCCCGGAATAGACGGCGTCATCTGGAATACGGATACGCGCCGCATGAAAGCAGTCAATCAA
>NZ_JACDWU010000280.1:0-210 GCF_016464045.1 Pseudoalteromonas sp. bablab_jr011
AGAGGCACAAGGGCGCGAATACATCATAGGGCCGAGGTAGCTCCTCATTATGAGCCCGCATATAAGTACGCAGTCTAACAAAATTAACGAAGGGTATTGTGCAATAGGAGGAGTCCATATAAGGCACTTTAGTGCCGAAGTGTCTGATATGCCCTTCATGCATAACCCCTGACATTCACGGCTAAAGCCGTTCCCACGCTTCTTAATCAC
>NZ_JACDWU010000281.1:0-2648 GCF_016464045.1 Pseudoalteromonas sp. bablab_jr011
AGAGTAGCGTTGCCATAGCAGTTTCGCTCGCGCGGAGAAAATTGCGATACTGAGAAAAAATCGATCGCAACCATCTTAAATGGTTTCAAACTAAGAACATACCCAAGACAATTTATTAAAAATTAGTTTTTACACAGTCTGTGCCATAAGTGGACAGTGCTAACGCTTTGCTAATTGGCTGCCGCAGCGCAGCGTAGGCAGTCCAGTGGAGGCCATGCTGTTTGTGGCCGGAACGAAATTAAGCAACTTGTTATGTTGAAACATGCTTGATAAGCCCCTTAGCTACGAAATAAAAAACAAAGCAGACAAATAACAGCCCAAGGAAACGAATTGCTTTTGGTGCGTCTTTCTTAATTTTCACCTGAACGGCGATGCCAAACTCATCACCGATGAGCCACAAAAATATCTTGTGTAAACTCCATAAAACCATAAATACGTAAACACTGAGGAGCCCATAAAATTCAACATCGGCTACCATCAACGTGATCGTAATGATTAATGCAGCTACTAATACCCCAAAACTGATTGTCTTAATACGAGCGATCAATATGCTGCTCCAACATAACGCCCCAATATGCCGACGAAAAGAGCGCAGCGAGTTGAGGTCGGAATAATTGGTTTGTTAGCTTTGTATATCAATTTCAACAACTTGAGCCTCTTTAAATATACTTTTAGCTTTTTCAAACACAGTATCTTTATTAGCTGGATGCACCGTAATATCGATTGCGTTATCCGATAATGTAAAAAGTGTAAGACAACCCGCTTTTTGGATTTTTGCTATATCCGACTTTTTTACCAATCGTCCTTTGGTGTTATAAAAACGAGAGTAAGAATTTGTTCTTACCTGCACGTTTGCACCTAGGTCGTTAAACGTTCTTTCTGCTTTGTCCAAAAAGTTGATGGGAATCATTGATTCCAACTTTATAACCAAAACAAAGAATAATACTGAGGCGATAACTAATATTAAAATGTCAATAAAGCCTCCGCAAAGCTAACGCCCGCCACACGGGCGAGCAACTTGTTGCGAGTCCAGCGCCGCAGGCGCGATGTGCTGGCGCTTGTTATGTGCGTACATGCTACAGAACATGAACATCGTTGATTGTTGCAGCATAATTGTTGTTCCCAATTGGTACAAACTCAAATTCAACAGTTAGGTCGGTTATCTCGCCATTGGCGGGTAAATAAAAGCCGAAGATCAATGAGCCTGAATCGGTTTCTAAAAACTCAGGGTAACAATTCGCTATATTTTCGTTTTGAAAACTCACAGGGGCATCGCTACCAAAGTAATCATGCACAGCGTCTTTGAGTTCAGATTCTGCCCATACAACACCATAGTTATTGTTTATATCAATGAGCTTTTCTGCGTCTTCAAATTGATTTGTGGCTAATAAGCTCAGCCAATGCTGACAATAACTTTTAAGTTGATTCTCTTTATCTTCACTGGTGATTGAGAGCATGAGATACCTTAGAGCACATAACGCCTGCAGTTGCGGCGGGTGCGGAGCGCAGCGTAGCACACGTCCGACAACCTGCACTTGTTAAGCATTTTGCGACTTACCAGCAATTACTCCGAATTCACCGAGTATTCTTTGCTCTAGAATTCTAGTTACTGCTTCAAATGATGAGTTCGTATCGATAGCTTCTCTTTGATCGACTAGTTCATATTCAAATGGCAACTCTATCGCCATTTTTGAGGCATAAAACTGACCTAGCTGAAGGCGCCAAGGATAAGATGTGTACTCTGGAGTATAAACATGAAACAAAATCACCTTTTCATAAGCTTGATACTGGCTTAAGAGCCAATATTTTCCAACATTTGTATCAGGGTGAGTTTGTTTTACCTCCACTTCCAAGGCTATAACAACATTCCCATCAGTTAGCAGCCCATCAGCACGAAATCCATTTGAAGGAAAGCCAGGGATTGCTTGAAAACCATTAGTGAACGACAACTTTTCGCTAGCAAACTGTTTCATCCAGTCTGCCAACCTCGATTCATATTTTAGCCACGGTGACTTCACTGGACATGGTTCCTCGTATGCTTAACGCCCAAATTTAGCGCGGAAAGCCGCGCAGCGGGTTGACGTCGCAGCCAGCGCTTTTTGCTGGCGATAAAATTTGATTGTTATGTGTCTGCTGATTCATTAAACAATATCCTGTTTGAAAACGGATCTGTTACGGTAAAACACCTTGCACCCCAAGGGGCATCTTCAATGCTTGGTTTGTTGTATTTGTAAGGCTTTGCAGTAACTTGTGCGAAAAGTTGATCAAGATTGCTTACATTAACGAAGACCTTGCTGCCCGGTGTGCAGTCACCAGAGTGTTCACTCAGATGTAAAACAAAATCGCCAAGCGAAACTTGCATGTAAATTGGGTAACCATCCTCAAAACGATGCTCCCAATCTAGTTCCATACCGAGAAAGCCAAGGTAAAACTCTTTTGCTTTATCTTCATCGAAAATCCGCATTATTGGGATCGTCTGAAACTCCATGCCATCTACTCCATTACACATAACATTTTAGTATTTATGCGACACGCAGTTTGTGTTGCATAATCGCTTGTTGGACTGAGCCGCTACCTACTCGGTGTGTCAGAGTTGGTGTTGTTTATGCTATGGGAATTTGCTTTTTCTGGCCTAAGCGATATCAAGC
>NZ_JACDWU010000282.1:0-25372 GCF_016464045.1 Pseudoalteromonas sp. bablab_jr011
AGTAGCTGAGCCAACACTCTGACCAAGTCCACCAGCAACACCTTCAACTGCTTTTAAATCTAGCTGCCTCGCACCTATTTTATCGGCACTTATATCACCAAGTGACATTGAAATACTTTCATTTGCATTAGCCCCAACTTGAAATATTTTTGTACCGAATGAACCATCAAGCAGTTTTTGTCCACCAAAAGAGGTTGTTTCGGCGATACGTGTTAACTCAGTTTGAAGAGCACTAACTTCTTTTTGTAGTGCTTGACGATCTGAATCGGAGTTTGAACCATTAGCTGATTGAAGAGCTAGCTCGCGGATACGTTGTAGAATATCTGTTGAAGCTTGCATAGCACCTTCTGCTGTTTGTGCCATCGAGATACCATCATTGGCATTACGCTGTGCAACTGCTAGACCATTAATTTGTGAGGTTAAGCGGTTTGAAATCTGTAAGCCTGCCGCATCGTCTTTTGCGCTATTGATACGCATACCAGATGCTAAGCGCTCCATTGAGGTTGCTAAACCTTGACCTGACTTTGTTAAATTACGCTGTGCGTTGAGTGACGACACATTAGTATTGACTGTTAATGCCATTTTACCATCTCCTAGTTTTAATTAGGCTGTGGTCCAATGATAATGTGAGGAACCACGCGCTTTGTGTAGAACTAAAAGCAGGAAATGTGCCAGTTTAAATAAAAACAATAAGGCATTGTTTAATAAAAACTTTAACCTATAACAATAGTAAGCGTTAAGCATAAAAAAGCCAGTGACAATTTTTTGCCACTGGCTTTTTATTAAAAAGGCAAACTATTTCCAACAATACAACATTATAAGTAATCAAATAATGATAAATTAGCTAAGCGGCCAAAGGTTGCCTGTGAAGCCTGCAAAGCAGTCTCATGTTTCGTTAAGTCGCTGATTGCTTCAGCCATATCAACTTCGACTAAACTCGCTTTATTCGCTTTGTTATTTATATCAATTGCACTGTTGGTATCTGTTACTCGCTCTACTAAAGTCATACGCGCCCCTAAACTCGCTTGAGTAAATACAACTTGATCACTGGCATTTTGCAGTTGTACTAAACCATCGGCTAATGCGTCATGCAATGCATCTCCCTCTAGGCCACTGTTAAGATTTGTAATTAAGTTTTGCATAGTATTAAGTACATTTTCTTTTTGCGGTTGTTGCAGTGAAAAATCAAATGTACCTGGCGCTGCACCCTCTAGCTTAAACTCCATGCCAGCAAACTCGATAGGCTCACCAGTAAATTCCCCGGTAACAGCTGGCGAAATAGGATTCCCATAGCCATCGTTTATAATATAAGTATCAGGGTCGCCAGGGTTTACTCCGGCGACAAGTTCAACTTGAAAAGAATTATCTGCAGCATTTGCTGTTGGGCTTAAGTCATAATTAGCTTGATGGAACGTGTCAAAATCAGCTTGATTTTTCACATACACAGTGCCTGAGGTCACTCCTCCCGAAAAGACGCCATCGTTAGAAGTAACATTGAGCCGAGCATTCACTTTTTCAAATGTTGTAAATCCATTATCACTTGATTTTACGTGAACACCTTGCGCTATCGTTACACTATGCTGGCCTTGGTCTCCCTGATATTCGTATAAGCCAGTAGATGTGTCAAAACTATATGTTTGGGTGCTGTCTTGATATCCCGAAAAAATATACTTACCGTCTTCTGACTGGCTATTCATCAAATTAACTAGCGACTTTTGTAGCTCTTGTAATTCTCCTGCGATAGTTTCTAAGTTTGTTTGACTCATAGCACCATTACCCGCTCTAATCGTTAATTCTTGCGCTGCTTGAATCGTCGTATTAATACTCATCAAGATACTTTCTTCGGTTTCTAGACGGCCATTCAACTGATTAATATTTTTTGTGTGCTGCTCATTAGTTTGTATTTTGTTTATATACAAAGACGCTTGAGAATATGCCGACGGGCTTTCAGAGGTCGATAAATACTTTTTACCTGTTGTTACACGCTCTTGTGCATTAGCAACACCTTGCTGGCCTTCAAGAATTTTATTAACGCTGCTTTGATACATTAAGTTATTTGATAAACGCATAATTACCTCGCTGAATTAAGTAAGGTGTCGAATATTGAACGAGCAGTGGTAAGCACTTGCGCTGATGCCGCATACGATTGTTGGAAACGCAATAGATTCGCCGCTTCTTCATCGAGGTTTACACCTGACAGAGATTCGTACCACGCTTCAGACTGCTCTGCGAGCGCAGTAAATGCTGCACCATTAGTCTGTGCCTGATTAGTCACAACGCCAATATCCGACACTAAACTAGTATATGCTTTGTTTAAGGTTAGATGATTATTACTAGCGTTACCGACTACATTTTGTCTAACTATATTTGAGTTTTGAATATCAGCTAAAAACTGCCCATTACGGTTATCATCAAAGCCGTCTTCATTGGCCTCTATTGTAAATGAATCACCTAAAGCTGGCGTCCCCTCAATATCAAAATCGAAGCCAACTTGCTCCGCAGTGAGTGTTGTTATGTCATCTAACACGCCCGCTGTTTCAGCTTGTTGAATAACATTTTTACCAGAAGAATCAATTGCAAATGGAGCTGTCGTATTCGTACCATCACTTAAGGTGTACATATCGGGGTTTTCAGCGCTTTTTGTTAAAGTTAAAGACCCTGTTGGTAATTGTAACGATGGGGTATCTGTAAAATTTGATACATCAGACACCGTACCAGCTGAAATACTGGCAGTACCTGTATTGTTAATATCGTTTGCAGTACGAATAGGTGAAGCAAGCGCTATATCTTCTGGGCGATTTGTTGCAAGCTCTAAACTTGTTGATGCTTGAGAATTGAGTTTGATCATAAATTGATCATCAATATCAGGTAAAGAAGACATATCCAGTGTTAACTCTAATCCGAATAAATCTAAATTTGGGTTATTTTGTGAATTAACCTTACCTGTTGCTGGGTCAACGACTGCTGTAGTAAAAATTTCATCGCCGTTGGCATCCTTAATCGTCTCGCCTTTATTATCAACAGGGTAAATTTCAACTTCATTAGTGCCACTGTACTTTACAATAAAATCACTTGCTGGCAATTCATTGCCTTTACCAGCTTCAACGCTTGCAGTAATACTTCCGTTGCCCGTGTTTGCTTGATAAGCAAATGCATCAACCGTGGGGATTTTAAATATATCCCCACCTAAATCGCCATCGGCATCCATACCTAAATGGTTTTGCTGATTAAAGGCATCAGCAAGGGCTAAGCCCATTTGGCCTAATTGATTCTGGGCTGGCACTAAAATGTCATCACGAAATGACAGTAAGCCGCCTATTTTGCCTTTAAGTTTACTTACATCAACCTCAAGCGGCACGGCTTTGCCACCATTAACATCTAAATGTAGCTCTTTGAAGCTGGGATCGGGATCGCCAGTAAATGAAAACAGGTTAAAGGTACCGCTTTCCATCACTAATGCTTGACCAGACCCCAAATAGACTTGTTTCTCACCGTTATTACCGTTGAGAGTTTCTACATCAATGAGTTCTGATAAGTCACGAATTGCTTTGTCGCGCTCGTTGTACAGTCCGCTAGACGCTGATTCACGATCAGTGCCATGCACCGCGGCAATTTTAGAGTTCAATTCGCTAATACTTTGGATCAAGTTATTTGCTTCATCCGAGAAAATTTCTAATTGCTCATTCACAACAGTCTGCTGGTCAACCACGATGCTTGAAAGCCTGTCCATTTGATCAATGAGGTTTTGTGCATCTGTCATAACCAGCGAACGCGCCACCGTCGATGAAGGCTGATTTAAGCTTTCTTGAACATTATTAAAAAACGAGTTAATGCTGGTTGATAAGCTATTCGACTCTTCAGAAAACAAGCTATCGACTCGGCTTGCTTCTGTTACAAACTGATCAAAAAATGCTTTATTTGACGTATCACGATTTAGCTGTTTTTGAGCAAACTCATTGAGTAAACGATACGTTTCACCCCGACCAACTTGGTTGTCGATCATGGTGCTGAACTCAGTGCGCTCACGAACATAACCCGCTGTATTTACATTGGCTATGTTTTTACTGGTCGTTTGTAAAAGCTCAGAATTCGCTCTGATACCTGCATTTGCTATGTCATATAAGCTGAATGACATGAGGACTTACTCCTTAACGTACCAATGAAGCAGCGACGCTTTGAAGCTCAACACGCTTCAATACCTGCTTAATTTTGTTGGCATAATTTGGATCAGTTGCATAACCTGCTTTTTGTAACGAATCTAAAAAGGCTGCGGGTTCTGCGGTGTTTTTTAGTGCGTCTTGATAACGTGGGTTTTCATTTAAGAAATCCACAAAATCATTCACACTGTCTTTAATTGACTGATAAGAACGGAAGCTTGCATGCTTTTTAACAGGCACACCTTGCTCAAACTCAAGCGTAACTTTACTTGCTTTGTCACCTTGCCAGCTCTTATCAGATTTAATGTTAAAAAGGTTATTACTACTGGTGCCATCCGCTTTACTAATAATATGCTTACCCCACCCTGTCTCAAGCGCAGCTTGAGCAACCATCACAGCAGGGTTTAAACCAATTTTTTCAGCCGCATTTTTTGCGTGCTCCCAAACAGAGCTAATGAATGACTCAGCATCTTCAAAGCGGTTTTCTGATTGCTCATCAGTGGCAACTTCCGCCATTGGGTGTGTTTCTGGCTTAGCTTCTTGATTACCGCGAACACGCTTATCGCTATCAAACTCTGCGGTTGTTCTTAACACGGAACCAGGAGTAAATTTCTTACCGTCGGGCGATAGCTGCTGCACAATAAGATCAGCCAAACCCAGTGAGCCGTTAGAAGACAACTCAACAGAAAGCTGTTGATCATGCATTTCTTCAAAGAATTTTACGCCACTCGAGTTAAACGGACTGTCTTTGTCTTCAAATGCTTCATTAGCCTTACGCATGCTTTTAAGCAGCATCTGCGTAAAGATAGATTCAAATTGTGCCGCCGCTTTTTTCAGCGCCTCTTTTGACGCATTGCTAGAGGCATCACTTTTTAGAGCACTTTGACGCAATGAGTCTAAGTTGCCTAAATCAAAAAAGTTTTGCTTGTCGAGATGATTCGTATCCATCAGCTTTTTGACACAATAATTAATAATGCATAATCAAATGCAATAATTACGCCAAAAGAGGATTTATCAGATTGAGGGAAGGTAAAAATGAAAAAACGCGCTGAGCTCAGCGCGTTTTTAATTGATTATATAATAACAAGTTGCCCGTTTATGGCTCCCGCCTCTTTCAACGCTTCAAGGATAGCCATTAAGTCACCAGGGGCGGCACCAACTTCGTTTATCGCTCTCACTAAATCATCAAGGCTAATACCTGGATTAAACACAAAAGCGCGAGAGTCATCTTCATTAACATCGATAATACTTTGGTTTGTCACCACCGTCTCGCCTTCGCTCAGTGCATTCGGCTGCGATACGTTTTGCTGCTCAGCAATGGTCACGGTTAATCCACCGTGGGTAATTGCAGCTGGCTGTAATTTTACGTTTTTACCAATAACAATGGTGCCCGTACGTGAATTGACAATAATTTTTGCCGCAGTATCAGCCGGTGTGAACTCTAAGTTTTCAAGCGTTGATAAATACGATACGCGCTGCGATGCATCGCGCGGTGCAATGACACGTACAGACGCTGCATCAATTGCTTGAGCACTGTTTGGCCCAACTAAATCATTAATAGTTTGCTCTAGGCGCTTTGCCGTTGTGAAATCTGGACGATTCAAATTAAAGGTGATGTAGTCACCTTGCATAAACGGGCTTTTAACAGCGCGCTCAACCGTTGCCCCATTCGGAATTCGGCCAACGGTGGGAGTGTTTATAATCACTCGGCTGCCATCAGCACCTTCTGCGCCTAAGCCCCCCACGACCAAACTGCCCTGTGCAATGGCATACGTATTACCATCAACCCCTTTCAAAAAGGTTTGTAATAACGTACCACCGCGTAAGCTTCCTGCACTACCAATTGAAGACACGGTAATATCAATGGTTTGACCTGGTTTTCTAAACGCGGGTAACTCGGCATGTACAGCAACGGCTGCAACATTTTTAATCTTTGGTTTTAAGTTCGCAGGAAGCGTGATACCGAAGCTATTTAACATCGCTTTAAAGCTCTGCTCTGTAAAACGACTTTGCTCGCCCGTGCCAGGTAAACCCACCACTAAACCATAACCGACTAATTGATTTGAGCGTACACCCTCAACCATAGACACATCTTTAACTCGCTCAGCCTGAACAGAAAGCTGTACACTAATTAAGCAAAGAGCAATAATGTATTTAAACCCATTCATGATTTGTATCCTCTAAAATGGGAAAATAGAACTGCTAAAGAAACGAGTTAACCAACCCGCACTTTGCGCTTCTTGAAGTTGACCTTTACCTGAGTATTGAATGCGCGCATTCGCAACTCGGTTTGAAGTCACCGTATTATCTGCTGTCACATCTTGGGGACGCACTAAACCTTCAAGACGAATAAACTCTTCACCGGTATTTAAAGTAAGCCACTTTTCGCCACGGATCACTAAGTTACCGTTCGGCAAAACTCGCATAACATTAACTGAAATATCACCAAATAAGCTGTTCGATTGATTCGATTTAGAATCACCTTTAAATGATGAATCTGAACCAATACCAAATTGGATACTATCACCACCTATATTCACAGGATTGCCGCCTAAACCAATGACTGGGTCAAGGCTTGCGTCGGTTTCTTTATCGGTTTCGGTTTTCGCCGCTTTGGTTGCTTGAGTCGATTCTTGCAGTTTAACCGTGATGATATCGCCTGCTCGCAACGCTTTTTTATCTGAATACAGGTCATTTGATAAATAACTATCAAATAATGAACCGGTGGGTACCATTTGCTCTGCTGCAGGCTCAGGATACATTGGCGCATAGTAAGGGTCATCCTGAACCACATGGTTATTTTGTGTTGCCATACAACCACCGAGCAATAACGCTGTTGATGTGACTAAGATAATGTTACGCATGCTGCCTCCTACCCATTATAACTGTTGGTTAATGTAACTAAGCATTTCATCAACAGCCGAAATCACTTTTGAATTCATTTCATAAATTCGCTGTGTTTCAATGAGGTTAACGAGCTCTTCTGTTACATTCACATTTGAAGTTTCAAGTGAACCTTGTACAACAGTTCCTAAACCATCAATACCGGGATTACCTTGCACAGGAGCCCCACTTACAGCCGTTTCGGTGTAAAGGTTTTGACCCATAGGCTCAAGGCCAGATGGATTGATGAAATCACTGATAGTTAGCTGACCAATAACAACATTGTCAGCTTGGCCTGAGATACGCACCGACACTTCACCATCTTGTGATACCGTAATTGATTGTGCATCGTCTGGCACATTCATCTCTGGTTGCACAGGAAAACCGGCTCCCGCGGTAACAATGCGGCCATCTTCATCGGTGGTAAATTGACCATTACGCGAATAAGCGATATTGCCATCTGGGAGTAACACCTCAAAAAAGCCCGGTCCTGAAATCATCCAATCCAATGAATTTTCAGTGGTAAGCATGTTACCTTGTGAAAAGTTCTTTTGGTTAGCAACCACTTTCGCACCCGCGCCTAACATCAAACCTGATGGCATTTCAGTGTCTTGTGAGGAACGGCCACCTGGCTGATTAATATTTTGATACAATAAATCTTCAAATACGGCGCGGCTTTTTTTGTAACCGACCGTGCTGGCATTCGCGAGATTATTTGAGATCACCGAAATATCGGTTTGTTGGGCGTCAAGCCCGGTTTTACTGATCCACAATGCAGGATTCATAACTCTACCCTCTCAGTCATCTTAAACAATGCGTAACAGCTGATCTTGACGTTCATCAATTTCTTCCGCTGTTTTCATCAATTTAACTTGTAATTCAAATTGGCGTTGATTGCTGATCATATCGACCATTTCATGTACGGGGTTAACGTTGGACATTTCAAGGGTGCCCGAAAGCACTTTTACATTATTTGAAATGTCGCAAAACCCACATAAATCATTTACCAACATGTCTGGCTTTGGCCTAAATAAGCCATCATTGCCTTTTTCTAGTTGATTGTTATCGGCTTCGATTACCTTTAAACGATCAACCACTTCTAAAAAGTTTGCAGGTGCCCCTTGTGGACGCACCTGAATTGACCCATCAGAACTAAATTCAATCTTCTCGATTGGTAAAGGCAAAATAATGGGGCCACCTTCGCCAATAACTTGACGACCATGACTGGTCATCAATGCGCCATCGGGAGTAATATTCAGCGTGCCTGTTTTGGTATAGGCTTCATTGCCCGATGCATCTTGTACGCTTAACCAACCCCGATCACTCATGGCAATATCAAGTTCTCGGCCTGTTTCAACAAAACCACCCGACTCCATGTTAGAACCTGGGCGCTCTTGCATTGCGAATACACGCGATGGCAAGCCTTCGCCAAATGCTTGCATTGAGCGTGCTTGTGCAAAATCAGCTTTAAAGCCAGTGGTGTTTGCATTTGCTAAGTTGTTTGCCTTTAATTCAAGGCCACGCAAGCTTTGCTTTGCACCAGACATGGCAATGTAGACCATTTTGTCCATAACATTGACTCACTAAAAATACGATAACTATGAAATGCAATAAAAGTGCCAAAGTAAAATTGACGCGGAAATAAGCAAAGGAAAATAAAAAAAGGCTGCCAATAGAGGGGGCAGCCTTTCGTGTCGGATTAAGCTTAGAGCCGCTAAAATTAACGGATCTGTAAGATATTTTGTTGTAATGTTGAGTTAACTTCTAAGGCACGTGAGTTCGCCTGGAAATTACGCTGTGCGCTGATAAGGTCAACCAGTTCATTCGTTAAATTAACGTTTGATTGCTCAAGTGCTGATGAGTTAATTGAACCCAATGTGCCTGAGTTTGGCTCACCCGCAATAGGCTCACCCGAGGTTAGGCTTTTCTTCCAAGAAGTGTCACCCGCTTGTTGTAAGCCTTGAGAGTTTGAAAAGCGCACCATAGCCACTTGGCCTAAGAATGAAGTATCGCCATTGCTGTATGAAGCAACTACTTTTCCATCTGCACCAATATCAATGCCCGCTAAACGACCGACTGTCGCACCATCTTGCTCAAGTGCTTTTACTTCAAAGTTACTGGCGTATTGCGTAGGCACTTTATTAGCGGTGCCTGCTTCGTCACGCCAATTAACCGTGATTTCATTCGGGAACTGTGCGCCATTACCAAGTAGTGTCGATAAACCTGACGAAGCACCTGAAGGCAAAATAATGTCATCAAATGTGGTTTCTGGAGCGGTTACGTTCGGTAAACCCGCCGCCGTGAACTCAAGTGTATCAATTGGCGTGTGTGCACCTGTGCCCGTTGCAGCACCTGAATCATCAAACGCTTGACCATCCATTGTGGCGTACACTTCCCACGTATTTGGCGTTGCTGTAGGGTCTTGCTTTACAAAAAATAACTGCACAACATGCGGCTCACCTAATGAGTCATAAACAGTTGTTGAAGTAGACGAGTTATAGCTCGTGCTATCAGTTGGATCAAAGGTTGTCGTTGTTGGCGTATCGACACGTGCGTCTAAATTCATTGAGCTGTAGATATTACTCGTATGACGAGGCGAACCTGAAGCATCTGGAATTTGAATCGGTGAAGTAGTACTTAAACTTACCGATGTCGTATTACCCGTTGATGGGTCAACAGGGAAACCTTGCAGGTAGTTACCATTGGCATCAACAACAAAGTTATCTGCATTTAATTTAAATGCACCCGCACGCGTATATGTAAAGTCTTGTGATGCGATGTCATCACTCATCGCAAAATAACCTTCCCCTGTGATTGCTAAATCAAGTGAGTTATTTGTGAATGATAACGACCCTTGGTGAAACTGTTGTGCAACCGTTGCTGTTTTAACACCGTCGCCGTTTTTTGTTTTACCAGAACTAAATACTGACGATGCGTACACATCAGCAAACTCAGCTCGCGACTCTTTAAAGCCCGTTGTGTTTACGTTGGCAATATTATTTGCCGTTACGTCTAAATCTTTTTGTGCGGCTGCTAAACCTGTTAATGCAATATTGAAGCTCATAACTCACCTCTAACCTATCTCTTAGCCTAAGCTAACCCAAACCTTTTTAATTATGCGATTTCAGCTATATCAGTTAGCCTAACCGCACCCTCTTTTGTATTTACGATAATGCCGCTGCTGCCATTAATATTGACACTTTCAATGTTCTTAAAGGTTGCCAGAGGCATGCTGCTGTAGTCTCCATTTACGAAGCCTTCAGCGCTAATATTGTATTCGCCTTCAGGAAGAACATTGCCCTCACCATCTTTACCATCCCACTCGAAACGGTGAGCACCGGCAGACTTCGATCCTAAATCAATCGTGCGAACTAATTGTCCCGTCGAATCAGTGATTCTTAACGTAAGAGATTCAACAGCTGTTTCTGCCACAACGGAACCTTTAGCTAAATTTTCGCCATCAAAGTCAATAGTCTCTGACTCAAGCAACGCTTGCTTACCCACTAACGTTGACGCTTGTAATGCCGAATTTGATGTCATGGATGCAGTGAGTGACTCAAATTTTGTGTTTAAATTTGAAATACCTTCTGCCATGGTAAAGTTCGTCATTTGCGCAATCATTTGATCGTTATCAGCAGGATTGCTCGGATCTTGAAACGACAACTGCTGCGTTAACAACGAAAAGAAATCTTCTTGAGACAGTGTATTACTGTCTTCTTTTGCTGTTGGCGTGTTTGTCTCATTCCAACGCAAGCTATCCATATAGGATGATGATGCAGAGCTGATGTCGTTACTCATAACTTATCCTCGATTACCGTTGTCCTAACAACAGTGTTTTACTTAACATTTGCTTAGCTGCATCAGCAACTTGCACATTTGTTTGGTAAGAGCGAGAGGCAGAAATCATATTAGCCATTTCTTCTACAACGTTGACATTTGGTTTATAGATATACCCATTTTCATCCGCGCTGGGGTGATTCGGGTTGTATTCTATTTGTAGCGGCTTATCGCTCTCTACAATGCCTAATACTTTAACGCCAACAGAAGAGCCCTGCGGATTACTTTGCGATGCTGACGCTTTTGTAAGTTCAGCAGCAAACACAGGATGGCGCGCTCGGTATGTCTGGTCTTGGCTTGAGCTAATTGTATTTGCATTCGAAATATTACTTGCTGTGGTATTTAAGCGAACATTTTGTGCGCTCATACCCGTGCCCGAAATATCAAAAACATTATATAAACTCATGATTAAGCTCCTTGACTACCGAGGGCTTTTTTAAGGCCTTTAATTTTACTACTCATAAATTGCAGGCTTGCCTGATACTCTAATGAGTTTTGTACATACAAGTTTCGTTCCACTTGTATATCAACAGAGTTACCATCACCTGTATCTGCTTGATTTGGCGTACGAAACATTTCTGAATTACCAACAAATCGACTGCCACCGGCAAGGTGTTTCTCATCCGTTCTTACCATGCTATTGCCGCCGTGCTGGTTGCTTTTTGCCGCTTTTAATGCGGATGCAAAATCGACATCTTTCGCTTTATAGCCCGGCGTATCAGCATTAGCGATATTTGTCGCTAATAACTCAGCGCGTTGTGAACGGATCAACATGGCATGAGGATGCACACCGAATGCTTTATCAAAACTGATAGCCATAACCATCTCCAAAAATTTGACTCTCCTTAGCTAATGCAAAAGGTAAGCCAAAAATTAAGCATGATTATTTAATAATTAAGGTGTTGATATATAATGAAATTAGCAACCTAAGAACTAGGTTGCTAAGGAAAGATTACTTTTTCTGGTAGATGATACCCGGATTACATCGCACCATATCAAAACTGTCACTAAGGCCAGCCATTGACTCTGAAGCGCCTAAAAACAGGTAGCCTTTTGGATTAAGTGCTTGCGCAAATTGCGCGATAATTTTTGCTTTTACTTCAGGTGCAAAGTAGATCAATACATTACGGCAAAAAATAATATCAAATTTACCCATCAAGGCATACGAATCCAATAAGTTTAAATGCCTAAAACTGACCATTTTCTTTATTGGATCAACTACTTGAGCCATACCATTACCACTGTCTTTAAAAAACTTTTGACGTCTTTCAACAGACAGACCACGTGCCAAAGCCAGTGAGTCATATTCTGCGTTTTTACACATATCAAGCATAGTATTAGAAATATCTGTGCCGATAATTTGTGCGCCCATTTTTAAAACGCCAGGTTGCTTAGATTGAAACTCAGCAACCGACATGGCAATAGAATACGGTTCTTGACCTGATGAACTTGCCGCTGACCAAATTTTAATTGGACGACGCAATTCTTTGAATTCAGGGAAAAGTTTAGTTTTAAGCAATTCAAATGGGTATTGATCACGAAACCACAAAGTTTCGTTTGTTGTCATTGCATCAACCACTGCGGCACGAAGCTGCCTCTCGTGAGGACTCAAGGTTTTACTTACCAACTGTGACAATGACTCAACATTAAAACGCGCCATCAATGGCGCCAAGCGACTTTTCACTAAATAAAGTTTGTTATCGCCTAGTACAATGCCACATTGTTGCTCTAAAAAAGAGCGGAACTGATCGTATTCGCTTTGTTGTAAGTGCTTATTTTCCAAAGTAATACCACCTATAAATAATTAATCACAATGAACCCACTTTTTAACGGCAGTCGCTAATTCGTCTGGGTTAAATTTTGCAATAAAATCATCGGCACCCACTTTTTCTATCATCGCTTGATTAAAAACACCACTGAGTGATGTATGCAAGATTACATGCAAAGGTGATAATTTTGGATCGGCCTTAATTTCTGCGGTTAAGGTGTAGCCATCCATTTCTGGCATTTCAACGTCTGAAATTAACAAGCCAACTCGCTCAGTAATATTATTTACACAATCAAGTTCTGCTATTTCACGTAAGCGTATTAAAGCTTCTTTACCATTTTTAGCGAGTTCAGTTTGTACACCGAGAGGTTCTAACGCACGTTTTACCTGATTACGCGCAACGGCCGAGTCATCAGCAATAAAAACGATTCGCTCCCCTAAATCTTTTTGGATTTCTCCCTCACCAATCACATCCGCACTTACTTCAGTGTTAACAGGGCAAATTTCGTTAAGGATCTTCTCGACGTCTAAGATTTCTACCAGTTCGTTTTCTATTTCAGTGACCGCGGTTAAATAAGAGTAACGCCCTGCACCTGAAGGTGGCGGCATAATTTTTTCCCAGTTCATATTAACGATGCGCTCTACGCCACCGACTAAGAACCCTTGCACTGAACGATTGTATTCCGCAATGATAATAAAACTATCTTTGATATTTTCAATGGCAGGACCGCCAACAGCCATTGATAAATCGATAACAGAAATGGTTTGACCACGAATGTGTGCAACACCACGAATATAAGCATTCGATTTTGGCATGTTTGTAAGCGGTGGACATTGTAGAACCTCTCTTACTTTAAACACGTTAATACCAAAGCGTTGTCGCCCTCTGAGTTTGAATAATAGTAATTCAAGGCGGTTTTGCCCAACCAACTGTGTACGCTGGTTTACTGAGTCTAAAATGCCTGCCATTTCAATCTCCTAAAGATAAACAACCAGAGCCGGAACAATAATTGCTTACTTTGTGTTAAAGCTACATAAGGTTACGAAGCGTCTGTTTTTTGACGCAAAATATTTATACCTTGTTTTCAACAATAAGCATAGTCGAAACAATATGAGTTTGTTAAAAAAAAGCCGAAGATACAGTGTTTTTTATTTTCTTTCTAGCTTGTTATTTGCCACGCATCTACAAGCTGAAGTGTATAATAACGAGCAACTTCAACAAATCGCTATTGATTTTGTCAGCGAGCAGATCCCCGATCTCGATACGGCACCGCAAGTAAGTGCATTACCACTTGATAGCCGTATTCCAGAAAGATTGTGTGAATCGCCATTAAATAAAACATTACCGACAGAACCTCCTTTTAATCGGCAGGTTACCGTACAACTTAAATGCGATGACATAAATAGTTGGACTCAATATGTGCATGTTCGCATTATTGAGCTGGAACCCGTTGTTGTCGTAACAACCAATTTAGCACGCGGTGAAGTAATTAGAGCAGAGCATTTGCGCTTAGAGATGAAACCTAAGCAGTTTGTAAGAACGCAATATGTTCAAGAAAAATCAATGCTTGTCGGCAGTCGTAGCAAGCGCAATATTCGCAGTGGTGTGCCTATTGTAATGAGCCATGTTTGCATGGTGTGTAAAGGCGACAATGTGACTATTTATGCTTCATTGCGTGGCTTGAGGATCAAAACAACAGGTATTGCGCTTGAAGATGGCACATTAGACGAATTAGTACGTGTAAAAAACAAAAAATCAGGTAAAGTATTAAATGCACGTGTGGATGGTGTTGAGTCTGTACAAGTGAATATTTAATTTTTTATATTTATGCTAAAGTATCCGCTGTGCCCGCCGATATATAGGCATATGTTGGGTAATGTATAGGTCAAAAATTATGGTAAGCAATGTCAATAATGGTCAACAACAAACTTCTGTGTTGACGAATACCAAGCAAAAAAATCTTGATTTACAAAAAGATAACGCTAACGCGGCAGCGGCAAAATCGACAGCGCCAAAAGCAAGTGCAGATTCGGTAAGCTTAACGCCTCAAGCTAAACAACTTAAATCTTTACAAGATAAAGCTGAACAGTCGTCTGGCTTTGATAGCAATAAAGTGGCTGAGTTAAAAAAAGCAATCAGCGAAGGTAAATACCAAATTGATGCTGAAAAGTTAGCTAAAAATATCGCCGCATTTGAGTTTGATGTGTATGGCTGATCATAATCATTTAATCGCCAGCAAATTAACACAACAAGTCACTTGTTTAGAGTCTATTGCTGTGCTTTTGGATGATGAATTAACAGCCATTGCTGCAAAACGTGGTGAGGGGCTAAAAAGTATTGCCCAACAAAAAGTCTCTCTACTACAGCAAATTCAGTTAATAGATAAAGAAGTGCAAACGCTGGTTAGCAAAAATGACTCGCCAGATGATGAAGTAAACGAACTCATTTCTAAAGTAAACTCTCTTCTTGCAGCCTGTAAAAAGAAAAATGATGTGAATGCACATGCAGCTCATCAAGCCCAGCTTAGTGTTAAGCAACTAAAAGATATCTTGATTGGCGCACCTTCATCGATGACCTACGATCAAGGTGGCAGTGTGATTCAAGGCGATAAAAAAATAGTGCATAACCTTAAAGCATAATGCCCGTTACTCGTTTCTAGTTACTCGTTTCTCGTTTCTCGTTACCCGTTGCTCGTTACCCGTTACTCATTTCTCGTTACTCATTTCTCGTTACTCATTTCTCGTTACTCATTTCTCGTTGCTCGTTACTCGTTTCTAGTTACTCGTTTCTAGTTACTCGTTTCTCGTTTCTCGTTACCCGTTTCTCGTTTCTCGTTACCCGTTTCTCGTTTCTCGTTACCCGTTTCTCGTTTCTCGTTTCTCGTTGCTCGTTTCTAGTTACTCGTTGCTCGTTTCTAGTTACTCGTTGCTCGTTTCTAGTTACTCGTTGCTCGTTTCTAGTTACTCGTTTCTCGTTGCTCGTTTCTCGTTGCTCGTTTCTCGTTGCTCGTTTCTCGTTGCTCGTTTTACAAACTACCCAATTCAAAAAGAAAGCGCGATAATTATCGCGCTTTTCTTATTTAAGCTTAACTATTTATCTAAATATCAATTGAGTTATTGCCTCCCTCAATGAGTTTTTTGATTAGCTCATCTGACTCACTTTGGATATTACTGGCAGGCTCTGACGTGACTTCTGTATTGCCTGTAAATGCTAAGCTCTGACTTTCACTGTCGCTATCAAGGGCAAGTAAATTACTTTGCTCACTATCACTTAAGACATCTTCGATAGTCACGTCAAGCGCAGCAATACCCCCACTTGAGGTAGGCTCTGGGCTTGCATCTAATAGAACAAGGCTAAGATCAATACTTTCTGCAGTTTGCTCGTCAGCCTCAATGCTGTCAGATCCTAAGGCCATTTCTTCAGGACCCGCACCGCCAGTGCTTGCGGGCTCTCCATTAATTTCAATATCATTGCCGTTAATATCAACAACGCGCACATTACCAATTAAATCTGTAATGCTAAAGCGTGCATCTGCTAGGCCTAAACCCAATATATCAAGCAGGTTAATATCAACGATATCTATTGACCACTGTCCATTTTGTACAACCGAGCCGCCTTCACTTAATAAGGTGATCCCTAAAGCAAGGGCGTTATCTAATTGCACGATAGCCCCATCTTCTGCATCCGTTGTGCCGTCAAAGCCAGTAATGACAAGCCCTAAGTTTAGTAAAGAGTTAACATCTATATTCTCAAGTGTCGGCGGAATCGTATCAATTTCTAATCCTGAAATTGCACCCGTTGTTACGCCACTACTAACAATCGTTGCGGTTACCGTGTAAGTGCCATCCACTAACGCACTGTCTGGTGTTACACTCCAAGTGCCATCACTTAATGAGGTAACCGTTTTCGTTTGTTGCGTAGTGCCATTATCAAACACCACTTCTATTTCACTGTTTGGTGCAATTGATTTACCCGTAATGAGCGGGGTGTCATCGTTGGTTAGCTGTAACCCATCATCAATGGTTATAGTCAATCCAGCATCAATAATACCTGAGGCTGTTTGCTCTGTAGTGCGGTCTTCAGCATCTGTGACACTTGCCGTTACGGTGTAAGTGCCATCAACAAGTTCAGATAATACTTCCACTGACCAAGTGCCATTACTGTTCACTAAGGTCGTTAGCGTTTGTGAAGCACCATCGGCACCTTGCACAATCAGTGTCACAGTTTGCCCTGTTCCCACAGTACTTGTGCCGCTTATCACTGGCGTTGTGTCTGCTGAGATAGCCGGTACATCTAATGTCAATTCAGGGGCGGAATTGTCAAAAGTGTCTGTACTAATAGTCGTGGTATTACCGGCGGCATCGGTCGCTGTTGCCTCTACATAAGCTAAGTTCAATAATGACACCGACAAGTTCAATACTTGCCAATCACCATTGGCATCAACGGTTGCTGTATATGGCACACCAGCCACTCCACCGACGAGGTAGTTTGTTATCGTAATAACACTGCCTTCAGGTAAGTCAGATGTACCAGATAAAGAGACCAACAGACCTAATAGGAACGATGGCACAATGGTGAGCTCTGGGGCTACGGTATCAACTTCGCCACCTGTTTTACTGTCTGTTCCGGTATTACCCGCAGTATCCGTGATACTTGCAGTAACAGAATAAACTCCATCGGCCAACACTTGATCTGCTGCTGCTTGCCAGTCACCGTTCGCATCGGTGGTCGTTGTAACACTGTGCTGTGCTCCACCGGCTGCGATAAAGGTGACTGTAATAGTGCTATTGGCCGCATCAGACGTACCACTAATAAGAGGGGTTGAGTCGTTCGTTAAAGTTAAACTACTTTGATCAATGCTAACGACAGGTGCTGTGGTATCAACCGCAGATGTCGTTGAAGCGCTGCCATTGTTTCCTGCGGTATCTGTCACGACTGCGGTTACTGTATACGCTCCCTCAGCGAGTGCTTGAGTCGCTTCAACTTGCCAATTTAAACTTGCATCTAGTGTCGTTTCGACACTGTGACTTACGCCGGCAGAGTCTACAAACGTAACGACGACTCGATTGCCTGCCACTGCGCCAGTTGCACTGCCCATTATCACTGGCGTTAAATCGGTTGAAACAGCCACAGTGTCAATGACCACATTCGCAGGTGTAATATCAATCACACCCGATGCAGAGGCTGAGCTGGTGTTACCAGCAGTGTCAGAAACGCTTGCTGAAATCGTGTAGGCACCTTCAGCTAATGCTGTACCTAATGCAACAGACCAAGCACCTGATGCGCCAACAACCGCAGATGCTGTCACAATATCGCCCGCACTGTCGGTGACACTTATCGTCACCACGCTACCCTGTGGTGCATCACTTGTACCACTGATTGTTGGTGTGGTGTCATTCGTGATTGCTGGAGAGTCAACTGTTAACGCTGGCGGAGTGAGATCGATGTCACCTTGACGACTTGCCGTACCAGTGAGTCCATCTTCAGACACACTTGCTGTAACAGTATAGTTTCCTTCACTGAGCGGCGTTGTTAAGTCTACAGTCCATGTACCGCTGCTAATAGTGGCGATAGCTGTTTGGCTATTACCAAGTGCATCGACAACAGTAATGGTCACTTGAATACCGTCAGCTGCATCACTTGTACCCGAAATGGTCGGTGTGGTGTCGTTAGTGACTGCAAGAGCATCAATCGAAATTGTAGGTGCATTGGTATCTAGCGTTGCCGTGTCTGTTACCGTTACCGTGTTGTTTGCAGCATCGGTAATTGTCGCTGTAATAGTCAGTAAGCCATCAGCCAATGCTGTTGGAACATCTGCTGACCATGACCCATCAGCCTGAACAGTTGCAGTAAAGCTGTATGTATTCCCATCATTTACCACACTAATATTTACGGTGCTGCCTGCAGGCTCATTGGTGCTACCACTAATTGTTGGTGTTGAATCATTAATAGTCCCTAAACCATCTAGAACCAACTCAGGTGTAAGAGTATCAATTGACCCCGTTTCGGTGTCAGTACCAACATTACCTGCAACATCTGTGATAGTCGCTGTGACACTATAATTGCCATCTGGCATAGTACTCGGTGTTACTTGCCATGACCCATCACTTTGGACGGTTGCCGTTAATGTTTGTATATCGTTGTTGCTATCTGTCACCGTAACAGAAACCTGAGTACCGGTGGCTTCTGTCGATGTGCCCGAAATAACAGGCGTACTTGAGTTACCAAGTCCCAACGTGTCTATCACTACGACAGGCGCAACTGTATCAACCGTTATCGATGCCGTTGCAGTTTGCGTATTATTAGCATCATCCGTTATGGTCGCCGTAATAGTGTAACTGCCATCGGTAATATCAACCGGTACTATAAACTGCCAAGTACCATCTGATGCTACTGTGGTGGTAATGGTTTGTCCTGCAACCTCAACGATAACTAAGCCGCCTATTTCGTTACTACTACCTGAAATAGTTGGACGCGCGTCAGAGGTGCCATCAACCGCGTTAACAACTAAGGTTGGCGCAATGCTGTCTAACACACCCGATGTTTGCTCTGTAGTTAAATTACCGACCTGATCCCTTACCGATGCCGTTACTGTAAAGGTCCCTTCAGCTAGCGCTGTGGGCACATCGACAGACCAAGTTTGGTTACTTTGCACAGTTGCAGTAAAGGTTTGTGAATCACCATTGGCATCTTGAACGGTGATGTTGATCACCGTGCCTTCACCCATATCCGTTGTGCCCGAAATGGTTGGGGTTGTATCATTTGTTAATGCATCAACAGTAACCGTCAGCTCAGGCGCCACATTATCAAATTCTAATGTGCTCACAGTAGCAGTGTTACCCGCCGCATCTGTGCCACTTGCCGTAACATAAGCCAGGCTAATAAGTGGGACAGTAATGTTGGCAAGCGTCCAATTACCATTTGCATCAGTCGTGGCGGTATAAGTCGCACCTATTAAGCCCCCTACTAAATGTTCAGTAATTGTGATCACACTGCCTTCTGGCAAATCTGATGTGCCCGATAAGCCAACTAAATTTCCTAATAAGAATGAAGGAATAATACGGATATCTGGTGCAATTGTATCAACTACACCACTGTCTGTGGCGCTGCTGTTATTACCGGCTGAATCGCTGATACTTGCTGTCACACTGTAGTTGCCATCGGCCAGTGCTTGCGCTGCATCGACACTCCAATTACCTGAGGCATCGGTGGTCACTGTCACTGTGTGGCTGGTGCCATTGGCATCGGTAAAGGTCACATCAAGATTCGTATTGGCTAAATCGGATGAGCCAGTGACTGTGGGCGTGTTGTCATTAGTCAGCGCTGGCGCATCAATGGTGATGGTTGGCGCGGTCACATCAATTGTGCCGGTTTCGGTGTCGGTGCCTGTATTACCGGCGGCATCACTCAGTGTCGCAACAACGGTGTAGTTTCCTTCCGCCAGTGCTGAGCTCAGCTCGACTGACCAACTGCCATCAGCCTGCACAATGGCTGTGGCGCTTTGTGTCGCCCCGTCACTGTCAGTCACGGTTAACAAGACTTGAGAGCCTGCTGCCGCACCACTGCTTTGGCCACTAATAACAGGCGTTACATCGTTACTGTCAGCAATCGCATCAATACTGACAACTGGCGCGGTGATATCCACTTCACCGGTGGCACTTGCTGATGCTGGGTTACCAGCTTGATCGCTGACTGTCGCGGTAACGGTGTATTCGCCTTCCGCTAGAATCGTGCTGGCTGCCACTGACCAACTACCATCACTTTGCATGGTGGTGGTCACGGTGTGACTGTTGTTGTTTGCATCGGTGATCACCACGGTGACTGTGCTGCCTTGTGGCGCACTGGCTGTGCCGCTAATCGTCGGGGTGGTGTCGTTTGTAATGCCCAGTTCGTTAATGTCAATCGCTGGCATGGTGGTATCAATAATACCGGTGCGAGTGGCGGTGCCAGTGTTGCCATTTTCGAGCACTGAGGCGGTCACGGTAAACTCACCTTCTGGTAATGCGGTTGTCGCTGTGACACTCCACGTGCCCCCACTGACGGTGGTGGTAATTGTTTCGACAGGGTTTGTCCCATCATCAATCACAACCGTCACCACACTGCCATTCTCTGCATCACTGGTGCCGTTGATGGTCGGTGTGGTGTCATTTGTTTCACCAATCACATTAATCGTGACACTTGGGGCCGTGGTGTCAAGCAGCGCACTGTCGCTTGCGGTGGTGGCGTTGCCTGCCGCATCGGTAATGCTCGCATCAATCGTGAAGGTGCCATTATTCAGTGGGCTAGGGACATCGGCGCTCCAAGTGCCATCCGCTAATACTGTCGCGGTGAAGGTGTAGGTGTTGGTGCCATCAGAGACACTTAAGTTCACCACACTGCCCGCAGGCTCGTTAGACGTACCGCTAATGGTTGGGGTGGTATCATTCACCGTTCCCAAGCTATCAATTGCTAAGCTAGGCGGTAAGGTATCAATGCTGCCGGTGCCTGTGTCTGTGCCAACATTGCCCGCAGCATCGGTGATGGTTGCCGTCACAGTGTACGCACCATCTGGCAAGCTGCTTGATGTGGCTTGCCATGACCCATCAGCTAAGACTGTCGCGGTCAAGCTGTGTGAATCACCATTGCTATCAACGATGCTAAGGTTCACCACCGTGCCAGCAGGCTCTGTTGAAGTCCCTGAAATAACCGGTGTACTGTCATTACCTAAGCCATTGTCATTTACAGTAACAACGGGGTTGGTGGTATCGATATTGCCTGTGGCGGTAACGTTGCTGGTGTTGCCTGCATCATCACTGATGGTCACGGCAACCGTGTAGCTGCCTTCGGCTAGGGCTGTCGGTACTTCAACGCTCCAATCACCACTGCTATTTACGGTGGCGGTGAGTGTTTGCTCTGCCCCATTGCTGTCGGTGACTGTCACGGTGACGGTGCCGCCCACTTCATTACTACGACCACTGAACACCGGCGTGACATCACTGCCCTCACCCACACCAGTTAAGGTTAGTGTTGGCGCAAGGGTGTCGATAACACCGGTCACGGTTTCTTCGCTTAAGTTACCAACCCCATCACGGACACTGGCTTCAACGCTAAACTGACCATCGGCTAAGGCGGTGGTTGGGCTCACACTCCAATTACCATTAGCATCAACAATGGCGGTCAGTGTTTCTGTTGCACCATTGGCATCGGTGACAACTACGCTGACTTGTGCCCCTTCACCGGCATCGGTGGTCCCGCTAATAAGTGGGGTGTTGTCGTTTGTCAGTGCATCCACGCTCACGGTTAAAGTCGGCGGTGTACCATCAAAATCGGTTGAGGTAATCGTGCGTACATTGCCGGCTTCATCAGACGCACTTGCGGTGATAGACGCTAAACTGAGCAGTGGTACAGTTAAGCCGGTCAATGACCAATCACCATTGGCATCGGTTGTCGCAGTGTATGTCACTACACCACCGCCAACCAAGTTTTGGGTAATAGTGACCGTACTACCAGCCGGTAAATCAGAGGTACCGCTTAAAGTAACCAATTGACCCAGTAAGAAGGTCGGCACAAAGGCAAGCTCTGGTGGAATTGTATCAACTACACCACTGTCTGTGGCGCTGCTGTTATTACCGGCTGAATCGCTAATACTCGCTGTCACACTGTAGTTACCATCGGCCAGTGCTTGCGCTGCATCGACACTCCAATTACCTGAGGCATCGGTGGTCACTGTCACTGTGTGGCTGGTGCCATTGGCATCGGTAAAGGTCACATCTAAATTCGTATTGGCTAAGTCTGATGAACCTGTCACCGTTGGCGTGTTGTCATTGGTTAGCGCTGGCGCATCAATGGTGATGGTTGGCGCGGTCACATCAATTGTGCCGGTTTCGGTGTCGGTGCCTGTATTACCGGCGGCATCCACAATGGTTGCAACAACGGTGTAATCACCTTCGGCGAGTGCCGTTGTTGCTTCGGCTGACCAACTACCATCGGCTTGTACAGTTGTTGTTACTGTTTGAACATTACCCGCACTGTCGGTGATGGTTAATGTAACAAGCGTCCCCGCAGGCACGCCTGTACTTTGACCACTAATAACAGGGGTTACATCGTTGCTGTCGGCAATCGCATCAATACTGACAACAGGCGCGGTGATATCGACTTCGCCTGAGGCCGTGTCGTTTCCTGTGTTACCAGCAGCATCTGACACCTCAGCGTCAATGGTATAACTGCCTTGCGCTAATGCTTGAGATACAGCAACTGACCAACTACCGTCGGCTCCCGTTGTTGCCATCAGCGTTTGCACATTGCCCGCACTGTCTGTAATTGTCAGCCTAACTTCGGTGCCGGTTGGCACACCTGAGGTTTGTCCGCTAATGACGGGGGTTGTGTCGTTTGTCACAGCTTGTGGGTCGATGACCACTGTCGGTGCTGTGGTATCAATAAGACCTGTTTCGGTGTCTGTACCTTGATTTCCGGCTGCGTCTTGCACTGTTGCAACAACGGTGTATTCACCTTCAGCGACCGCATCTAACGCCTCTACAGACCAACTACCATCGTTGTTAACGGTTGCAAAGAGTGATTGCTGCACGCCTTGGCTGTCTGTGATCACTATACTGACAACAGTGCCCGCAGGAACTCCTTCTGCCATACCACTGATCACTGGTGTTACATCTGAGCTTGGTGCAAGTGCATCCACCGTGATGGTAGGTGCGGTAGTATCCACAACACCAGTCGCGGTATCAGTGGCTGTATTACCTGCCGCGTCACTTACTGTTGCTTCAACGGTGAATGCGCCTTCGGCAATAATCACATCAGCCTCAACTGACCATGAACCATCTGCTAAGGTAGTCGTAATCAGGGTTTGCGTATTACCGTTACTATCTGTCACCAAGAGGGTAATTTGTGAGCCTGCAGGTACACCCGTTGTTTGACCAGACAACACGGGCGTTACATCATTTGTGTCGGCAATATTATCAATGCTGATTGTAGGGGCTGTTAAATCAATAATGCCTGTTTCGGTGTCTGTTGCTTGATTACCTGCACTATCGGCAACCACCGCGGTTACTGTATATTGACCTTCGGCTAAGTCTGTACTTGCCGCCACAGACCACGAACCATCTTGTGCCACCGTCGCTGAAACAACCTGCGAATCCCCATTACTGTCTGTAATGGTCACGGTTACAATACTACCCGACACTAAACCCGATGTTTGGCCTGAAATTAATGGCGTAACATCACTGGTATCTGCAAGTGCATCAATAGTGACTGTCGGAGGGGTTATATCAATTAAACCCTGTGCACTGGCATCGCTGGTTAAGCCATCCACAGTAACCGACGCCGACACAGTAAAACTCCCCTCACTAAGCGCTTGTGTTGGTTCTACACTCCATACGCCATTTTGCACTGTCGCAGTAACAGACTGGCTATTATTATCACTGTCTTCAATGATGACTGTTATTAACGTGCCATCAGGGGCATCAGACGTACCGCTAATTGTCGGTGTTGTATCATTGGTATCATTAATGGCATCAATCGCAATACTCGGTGCAGAGCTATTAAGAATAAAGGCGCTGTTAGCTTGCGCTGAATTACCCGCCGCATCGGTCACAGTAGCAGTAACACTAATATTGCCATCTTCTAACTGAGCAGGTACATCGCCTGACCAGCTGCCATCGGCATTCACAATTGCTGTAAATTCATAACTTGCGACACCATCAGTGACCACCACTGTTACGATGCTGCCCGCAGGTTCATTTGTTTGACCACTGATCGTTGGCGTGGTGTCATTCACTGTGCCCAGATTATCAATCGAAATGGTCGGCGCAGTGATATCAATCACCCCAGTATCCGTTACTTGAGTTTGATTACCTGACTCATCCGCGACACTGGCTGTGACTGTAAATGCGCCCTCAGCCAAAGGCGTATCAGGGCTGATAGACCACGTACCATCAGCAGCTACAACAGCCGAAAGAGTTTGCGTCGCTCCATTGCTATCTGTAACAACAACCGACACAACCGTGCCAGCAACTGCATCTGTAGTACCCGAAATAAGTGGGGTTGTATCATTTGTAAGCGGATCGAAATCAAGCGTTAATAGCGGACCCACACCATCAAAGTTACCAATTTCGGTATCTGTGCCTGTATTACCCGCATTATCAGTGATACTGGCCGTCACTGTAAATTGCCCTTGCGCGACTGCACTGGTTACAGGCACAGACCAATTTCCATTGGCATCTACTGTGGTGGTATACACTTGGCTATTATTTTGCGAATCAACCACTGTCACAGTCACTGTACTGCCATTCACGGCACCTTGTGATGTACCTGAAATCACTGGTGTGCTGTCGTTTATTGAGCCTATCGTATCAATTGTCACGCTAGGGGCCGTAATATCAATCACCCCTGTAATTGAGTCGTTTGCTGTATTACCAAATTGATCAGTCAGCGTTGCATCAACGGTAAACTCACCCTCAGCTAACGCTTGCGATACTGTAATGGTCCAATTACCATTTGCATCAACCTGTGTGGTAAAGGTTTGAGCCACGCCAGATTCAGGCGTAATCACCACGGTGATTTGATCTCCCGCTGTCGCGTTTAATGTAGACCCTGAAATGGTGGGTGATGAGATGGACGCTCCCCTAAACGGCGTCAATGCGCCAAACTGGTTAACTCACACTCAGTTAAAAGGGAACGTCCGTCATGAAAATTAGCACATTATCAATTGATTTGGCAAAAAATGTATTCCAAGTC
>NZ_JACDWU010000283.1:0-65217 GCF_016464045.1 Pseudoalteromonas sp. bablab_jr011
ATGAGTTACTGACAACACTTAGGTTGTTTATCTTACCCGATAGGCTACCAGACAGGCATTATCCAAGGGTGATAAGAAGGAAACCAAATAAGTATCCTTACAAAAGAAAATGCCAGTCAGCTCTTAACTGACTGGCATTAGGCAAAGTTGCCGGTTTGTTTTAGGTAAACATTATTATGTTTAAAGACCGAGTTTCTTCTCAAGGTAGTGGATATTAGTACCACCGTTTTGGAAGTTTTCATCTGCCAAGATTTTCTTGTGCAGTGGGGTGTTGGTCTTAATGCCGTCGATAACTAATTCGTTTAACGCATTACGTGAACGCGCAATCGCTACATCACGGTTTTCACCGTAACAGATCAACTTACCAATCATTGAATCGTAATGAGGTGGTACAGTGTAATCAGCATAAATGTGGCTGTCCCAACGAATACCTAAACCGCCAGCTGGGTGGAATCGTGTGATTTTACCCGGTGAAGGAATGAAGGTTTCAGGGTCTTCTGCGTTAATACGACACTCAATGGCGTGGCCACGAATAACCACATCTTCTTGAGTGAATGATAGTGGTTGACCCGCAGCAATTTTTAGCTGTTCTTTAATTAAGTCAACACCTGTTACCATCTCTGTTACAGGGTGCTCAACTTGAATACGGGTGTTCATTTCAATGAAGTAGAACTCACCGTTTTCGTATAAGAACTCAAAAGTACCTGCACCGCGATAACCGATTTCGATACATGCACGTGTACAGCGATCACCGATGAACTTACGCATTTCAGCTGTAATGCCCGGTGCGGGTGCTTCTTCAACCACTTTTTGGTGACGACGTTGCATTGAACAGTCACGCTCACCAAGGTGAACAGCGTTACCTTGGCCGTCAGCTAATACTTGTACTTCGATATGACGTGGGTTTTCTAGGAATTTTTCCATGTAAACCATACCATTACCGAAGAACTGCTTCGCTTCTTGTTGTGTTAATGCGATTGAATCTACTAACTCTTTTTCGCTACGCACAACACGCATACCACGACCACCGCCGCCGCCTGCTGCTTTAATGATTACAGGGTAACCAATGCGCTTAGCGATTTGAATATTGCGTTCATTATCAGCCGTTAATGGACCGTCAGAACCTGGTACACATGGTACGCCAGCTTTACGCATTGCTTCAATTGCAGATACTTTGTCGCCCATTAGACGAATTGTGTCGCCTCTTGGACCGATAAACACAAAGCCGCTTTGCTCTACTTGATCAGCAAAGTCTGCATTCTCAGAAAGAAAACCATAACCTGGGTGAATCGCCACCGCATCCGTTACTTCTGCCGCCGCAATAATGCGCGGAATATCTAAGTAACTTTCAGACGCAGCAGGTTTACCAATACAAATTGTTTCGTCTGCCAGTAACACGTGCTTAAGATCACGGTCTGCCGTTGAGTGCACAGCAACAGTTTTGATCCCAAGCTCTTTGCAGGCGCGCAATACACGAAGTGCAATTTCACCTCGGTTTGCAATGACTACTTTATCTAACATAGAGTTGGCCTTTTGTTGCGCTATTATTCAATGATGAATAAAGGTTGATCGAATTCTACTGGCTCGCCGTTTTCAACTAAGATAGCTTTTACTGTGCCCGCTTTGTCTGATTCGATTTGGTTCATCATTTTCATTGCTTCAACGATACACAGTGTATCGCCAACATTTACTTTTGAACCTACTTCTACGTACGGCGCTGCTTCTGGTGATGCTGCTGAGTAGAAAGAACCTACCATTGGTGATTTAACTTGATGACCGGTTGGTGCTGCCGGTGCTGCTTCTGCCGCTGGTGCTTCAGCAACTGGAGCAGGTGCTGCTGCCGGCGCTGGTGCCGCAAAATGTTGAGGTGCATAATGCATTGCAGGACCTGCACTCATATTATTACGGTTAATGCGTACTGATTCTTCACCTTCAGTGATTTCTAATTCAGCAATACCAGATTCTTCTACTAGTTCGATAAGTTTTTTGATCTTGCGAATATCCATTAAACGACCCGCCTGTTAGTTTATTTAAAATTAATGTGTGTTTTGCAACCGATTAACCGCAGCTTCAAGTGCTACTTTATAACCCATTGCTCCTAATCCAACGATAACGCCTTGTGCCACATCCGAAAAATACGAATGATGACGAAATGCTTCACGTGCATGTACATTACTTAAATGCACCTCGTAAAAGGGAATGTTTACACTGAGTAATGCATCTCGTAAGGCAACGCTTGTATGTGTAAATGCTGCAGGGTTGATAATAATACAATCAACCGCTTGCCACGCTGCATGAATTCGCTCAATAAGCGCCGCTTCACTGTTACTTTGAAAATGCGTTAAATCAACATGGTAACGCGTCGCGACCGTGCTTAGTTCAGCCATAATCTCGTCAAGAGATTGTGTGCCATACTTTTCAGGTTCACGCTTGCCAAGCATGTTTAAATTTGGCCCATTTATAACTAAAAGTCTGAATTTTGCAGCCATAATACGCGATATATCCTTTAAGTAACTAGTTTAAACATATTCAACATAAACCCCTGCTTAACTTAAGAGGGTAAATGTAAAATAGCAACTATTTCTCACGTTAACCACCTATTATAGATATTTCGACGTAAATAGCAGCAAAATACTGGTCTAATCACTCTTAAACAAGGCGCATCGTACGTGTGACAAGGAGCTGCGACAAGTTATCCTTGTTGTTTTATTAGGGTGATTAATTATTCAAACCGTTTAAAATTAAACCTAATGTATTAGATTTTACATGAAGTGCTCTTTTAAAAATAAAAATGCCACTCAATTGAGTGGCGTTCAGCTTGTTCGATGCAATTAACCGTTTATTTTGCGTTATTTCGTACTTTTGCTAAATGTTCGGCAAAGTCTTTCGCATTTAAAAAGCCCGTGACTCGTTGCTCGGCTAACTCGTTACCTTGGGTATCAAAAAACAAAATACTTGGTAAACCAAACACCGTGTACTCTTCCATTAACTCAATGGTTTTTGCATCACTTTCGGTTAAATCAATTTGAATTAACTCAAAATGAGCAAACTCACTTTGCACATTGGCATCTGGAAAGGTGTAATGCTCAAATTCTTTACACGCAACACACCAATCGGCATACAGGTCCACCATCACTAAACGGCCTTGGCTATTTGCATCACTAATTTTATCTTTAAGCTCTGCTAGGTTCGCCACTTGTGTAAAGCCGTGGTTTTGCTCTACCACATTAGTAACCACTGCTTTAGTCGGCCAAAAGTAGTTTTTCGTTAACGAAGCCCCTGTAATGACTAATAACGTTGCCGCAAACCATAAAACCGTTTTTAGCTTACTTTGCGACTGACCACTTTGCCAATGGTGCAAATACAACGCGGTTGCAAGTGCAAGTAAACCGGCCATCAACCAAATGATTTCAATATCAACAATTCGCTCTAATAAAATGAGTGGCACAACCAACATAATAAAGCCGAACAAGATTTTAACCTGTTCCATCCAACCGCCGGCTTTAGGAAGTAATTTACCACCTGATGTGCCAAGTAATAATAACGGTAAGCCCATACCTAAGCTGAGTACATAAAGCGTCAAGCCGCCTACCAAGTAGTCGCCACTTTGTGCAACATAAAGCAGGGCTGCTGATAACGGTGCCGTGGTACAAGGTGACGCGATTAAACCCGACAACACCCCCATCATAAACACGCCAACATAGTTGCCGCCTTTTTGCTGGTTACTCACCTGAGTGAGCTTATTCATCATGCCGCTTGGCAATTTAATTTCGTACCAACCAAACATCGACATGGCCAGCAATACAAACAAAATACTAAAGCTAATCAGTACGGTTGGGTGCTGTAAATACCCTTGAACTTGTCCACCCAGTGAAGCAACCACCAAACCTAACGCAGCATATGTCACCGCCATACCTTGTACATAGACAAAAGATAATGAAAATGCTTTTTTCGTTGAAAGGTTTTGCTGGCCTGCTATCAAGCTCGATAAAATTGGAAACATCGGAAAAACACACGGCGTAAAGGCCAGACCCACACCCACCAAGAAGAAAATCACTAAATTAGTCAGTAATCCCTGTGAGGCTAATTTATCTGTATAAGACTGCTCCCCCTTGGGAGCTGCAGATGTATTTTTTTGTTCTGTTTTTGAAGGCTCTGCATTTTCTAAAGACTCAGCATTGGCTGTTAATGCCGCTAATGCATTACCCGCAGATGCACTGTCGGTAACCTGCTCACCGGCGATGACTGAAAGAGGGATGGTTCTAACTTCTGGCGGATAACATAAGCCAGCCTCTGCACAGCCCTGAAATCGCACTTTTACAACGGCATCTTCTGTCACGTTGCTTAATTTGGAGATGATACTTAAGGAATCAAAAAAAACCTCGGTTCTGCCAAAAAACTCATCTTCGATTATTTCACCTTTGCCAAGGTCTGGAATTTCAATATCAGCTCCTTTGGCAATTATTTCGACTTTCTTTTTATATAAGTAATAGTCTGGCGCTATGTCCCAGCCAATGAAGAGGGTGTTACCTTGCTGATCAAAATCAAAAACAAAGGCCTGATCCACAGGAAGAAAAGTGTGTTCTGCTGGTTGTTGCAGTAAATTTCCGAGTAAATTGCTATTACTTGCACTGGCTGGCAATAACCACAGTGCGCAGAGTAATAAAAAGAACGATCGCATTAATTAAGTACCTCATCCATCCAATTAAAATAGGCTAAATTGCCTGTTGCGACATCAACGACCTGAATTTCTGGCACCTCATAACTATGCAACTTCTTGATAGTTTGGATCACCTCATTCATTTTTTCTGATTTTGTTTTGATCAGTAACTTACTCTCTTTGGCTTGAGTCACTTCACCTTCCCACATGTAAATCGATTCAATGGTCGGCAAAATGTTCACACAGGCCGCTAGCTTTTCTTTAACTAGGTGCTGAGCCAGCAGACGCGCTTCATTCTCATTTGCACAGGTAGTAAAAATTAGTCGAAAATGCGTAGTCATAAGGAACCTTTATTTGATTACATGAGTCGCACCATAGTAGCCGATAGTCACTACAATGTGTAGCGGCCTCAATGATCCTTGGTTCTACCTTGAAAAAAGACCTGATCACCCATATTTATATTTCACTGACTCAAAAAAGAGCGACATTTTTAGAGAGCGTTATGTTTAGATTTTTGTTTTTATTATTTATTTTAGTGCCGATTGTTGAGATTGCACTGCTCATTCAAGTGAGTGAAGTCATTGGCGGCTTTGCAACCATAGCGCTTGTCATTGTCACCGCGATTGTCGGTGCAAAACTTGTAAAGCAGCAAGGTATCGGTGCTATTCAAAACGTACAACTGCAAATGGCGCAAGGGCAAATGCCTGCAAAAGAGTTATTTACCGGTCTGTGTGTGATTATCGCCGGTGTCTTACTGATGACCCCTGGTATTATGACCGACGTGTTTGGCTTTTTATTATTAACGCCAGTAGTGCGCAATAAATTGGCGGCAGGCCTTGCCAGTCAAGCGACTGTGCGTATGAGCTCACAAATGAATCAAGGCGCTGCACACTTTCAATATCATAGTAAAACCAGCCAACATGAAGAGCCAACTCACCAGCCAACAACCATTGATGGCGAATTTGAGCGAAAAGATTAAAAATTTTTAATTTTTATACTTGGATTTTTTTAAGCCACCCCCATTATTGAAGGCAATGAAACGCAACGGGTGGCTTTAGCACTCCCCTGCATAACACAAGATTTTTTCTGTACTGTTCAGAAACTGTTAGGAGAACTAAATAAATGAACATTCGTCCTTTACATGATCGCGTCATCGTTAAGCGTCTAGAAGAAGAAACTAAGTCTGCTGGCGGTATTGTTTTAACTGGCTCTGCAGCTGAAAAATCAACGCGCGGAGAAGTTATCGCTGTTGGTAATGGCCGTGTATTAGACAACGGTGAGGTAAGAGCATTAGAAGTAAAAGCCGGTGACACTGTGCTGTTTGGCTCTTATGTTGAAAAAGCTGAAAAGATCGAAGGTCAAGAGTACCTGATCATGCGTGAAGATAACATTCTAGGCATTGTAGGTTAATCCTACTTTTCGTTTAGCAACCCGTTTACAGAATTTAAGAGGAATTAAATCATGGCAGCAAAAGAAGTACTTTTTGCAAGTGACGCACGTGGCAAAATGCTAACAGGCGTAAATATTTTAGCAAACGCAGTAAGAGTAACTTTAGGCCCTAAAGGCCGTAATGTTGTTTTAGACAAATCATTCGGTGCGCCAGTCATCACTAAAGATGGTGTGTCTGTTGCAAAAGAAATCGAGCTTGAAGACAAGTTCGAGAACATGGGCGCACAAATGGTTAAAGAAGTAGCGTCAAAAGCGAATGACGCTGCAGGTGATGGTACAACAACTGCAACCGTATTAGCGCAAGCTATCGTAAACGAAGGCTTAAAAGCAGTTGCCGCAGGCATGAACCCAATGGATCTTAAGCGCGGTATCGACAAAGCGGTTACAGCAGCTGTTGAAGAGCTTAAAGCATTGTCTGTTCCTTGTGCTGACACAAAAGCGATTGCCCAAGTAGGTACTATTTCTGCTAACTCTGATAGCGAAATTGGTAACATTATTGCTGAAGCAATGGAAAAAGTGGGTCGTGATTCAGGTGTTATCACTGTTGAAGAAGGTCAGTCACTAGAAAACGAATTAGACGTTGTTGAAGGTATGCAGTTTGACCGCGGTTACCTGTCTCCTTACTTCATCAACAACGCCGAAAAAGGCGCTGTAGAGCTTGATAACCCATTCATTCTACTTGTAGATAAAAAAGTATCTAACATCCGTGAGTTACTACCTACATTAGAAGCGGTTGCTAAAGCAAGCAAGCCTTTATTAATTATTGCTGAAGACCTTGAAGGTGAAGCACTTGCAACGCTTGTTGTGAACAACATGCGCGGTATCGTTAAAGTATCTGCGGTTAAAGCACCTGGTTTTGGCGACCGTCGTAAAGCAATGCTACAAGACATCGCAGTCTTAACGGGTGGTACTGTAATTTCTGAAGAAATCGGTTTAGAACTTGAAAAAGCAACAGTTGAAGACCTCGGTACAGCGAAGCGCGTTGTGATCACTAAAGATGACACAACAATCATCGATGGCGCAGGTGAAGAAGACGGTATCAATGGCCGTGTTGCACAAATCAAAGCACAAATCGAAGAAGCAACGTCTGACTACGATAAAGAAAAACTACAAGAGCGTATGGCTAAACTAGCTGGCGGTGTTGCAGTAATCAAAGTTGGCGCAGCAACTGAAATCGAAATGAAAGAGAAGAAAGACCGCGTAGAAGATGCATTACACGCAACTCGCGCAGCGGTTGAAGAAGGTGTTGTACCGGGTGGTGGTGTTGCATTAGTGCGCGCTGCAAACAAGCTGGTAGACTTAATTGGTGACAATGAAGACCAAAGTCACGGTATTAAAGTTGCACTTCGTGCGATGGAAGCACCACTGCGTCAAATCGTTACAAACGCAGGCGACGAAGCATCTGTTGTTGTTAACAATGTGAAAGGCGGTGAAGGTAACTACGGTTATAACGCAGCGTCTGGCGAATACAACGACATGATCGAAATGGGTATCCTAGACCCAACTAAAGTAACGCGTTCTGCACTACAGTACGCAGCTTCAATCGCGGGTCTTATGATCACAACTGAAGCAATGGTTGCTGAAATCCCAAAAGATGACGCTGGTGCCCCTGATATGGGCGGCATGGGCGGCATGGGTGGAATGGGCGGCATGATGTAGTCCACTCCAAGCACTTCGCTTAAAAAACCCAGCTTCGGCTGGGTTTTTTCATCATAGATTGAGCTTTGCCTTGCAAACACAACCATCTCTAAACACTACTTACAGTTAAACTTTTAAGCATATATTCAAACTCATTAGCTACGATGAGATTTCACAATTTCCACCATATTTCTTTTTCAGCGACTGGCAAGTGGAATAAGCATAACCGCAGCGCTTTTCATCATTAAGTACATGACAGTATGTTGGCTTATCTGAAGCTGCTTTTTTATTATGACAGTGATAACTACCATTAGAATGATTGGTATGGCAGCCTGATGAATTAGTTCTTCCTGAGTGAGCATTCAAAGCTGAGCTAAATAAAAGAGTAACAACAAGCAATCCATATATTTATTCAAAATGATTTTCCTATTACATTTATACTAGAACAATAATACTAGTATGTAGTTGCTAAAATCATAACTAATCAAGGAAATATTTTTCTCAATTAAATCACGCCACTTTCTCTTCCTAAAACTTACTGCTTAAATTCAACTTTTATAGAATTTTATAAAATCAATAAAAACCATTAAAAACTGACGTTTAACTATCACAGATATATCTTTACGCAAGTATCCTCTAGCTATGTGGATTGTCGAGTTTGAAAATGTTTTAGTGGTGGCGTCGAAGACTTCGTTCCAATAGGCGAAAATGTGGATTAAAACTAAATACTTTAAATCCTTAAGAGAACGCAACTGAACATTTTCTGGTATTACAAGCGATCGGTTTAACAAACGATTGATATATACCAATGACACCGTGATAAAGCGACATACCAAGATAAAAGCAGAGGCTAATCCTTATGACTTGGCATTTGAGGAATACTTCGAGCAGCGCCTTGAGCGGGGTTGGCGTGAATCAATGCAAGGTCAAAGAAAAGTGCTGATGCTTTGGCTCAGACAGCAGAATGCTGTGTAATGTGTCGCCATAAAATTACCAACAGTAACCTAACTGTCATAGGTAATTGTATAGCAACACTTTATAAGTAATGACTTACTCTAATCTCAGCTATATTATTGATTAGCCCAAAGGTAATAAGAAATTAATAATGAGTGGAGTGAAACATCTTATGGGATCAAATGAGAGTATAAACGATATAGCAACAGCTATTGATATAACAGCCGAAGTGTCAGAGTACTGCGATAGTCATAGTGTATATTTTAGTGGTTGTGCAGATACCGAAGCAGCTTTTGAGCTTGCTAAAGAAAAGTGTGAATCTTAAATTAGGGAGCGGTTACAGTAATGCGCTGCTATCCGACATAATAGTTAACAACATTCTTAACTTCTCTCTGAAAAAAGGAAAAAACTCCATGAGCGTTGACTTGCAGAACAAAGCATCGTTTGATAAACCAAAAGCGTCAATTGGGCAACAGCGTGGGTTTAGTGATTTTGTAGTGTACGTTGATGAAAGTGGCGACCATAGCTTAACATCAATCGATAAGGACTACCCTGTCTTTGTACTAGCATTTTGCATTTTTTATAAGGGTCAATACTTATCAAATGTTGTTCCTAGGCTGCAACAGCTCAAATTTGATTACTTTGGTCACGATTTGGTAATTTTGCACGAGCACGAGATTCGTAAGGAAAAAGGAGATTTCACTACATTTAAAAGCCGAGAAGATAAACATCAATTCTTAGGTCGTTTAAGTGAAATCATTGATGGCAGTAATTTTATACTTGCATCCTGTGTAATTGAGAAAAATAAAATACGTAACCCTGATGAGGTTGATAACCCTTACCATATAGCACTTAAGCATTGTTTAGAAACACTATATGACTTAGTAACTGAGAAGGAACAACAAACACTCGAAACCCATGTGATCGTTGAATGCAGAGGCAAAAAAGAAGATAACGAGCTCGAGTTAGAATTCCGTCGTATCTGTGATGGAGAAAATAAGTACCAACGTGATTTACCATTTAAAATAAGAATGGCATCTAAAAACTCCAACTCCGCTGGCTTACAATTAGCTGATTTAGTGGCTCGCCCAATAGGTAGATACGTACTAAAACCAGAGCAGAAAAATCAAGCTTTTGATATTCTTCAGAATAAGTTTTATTGTGAAGGTGGAAGATGTGCCGTTGGCAAAGGGTATGATCAGTGGGGATTAAAGCACTTTCCATAACGTTTTTAATAAACACAGAGTATTTTCAAACGCTAGATAGCGAAAAACCCCGATGATACTCACCGAGGTTCCAACGCCGACCGGGTACTCCCAATCCACTTAAAGCAAGTATAGTTTATTGAACAAAGTAAATTCAAGTAATATATTAATCATTTTTTAATTAATATTTAATACTCAAAAAATAAAAGGAAAGATAATGCAGCTAACTCATGCGATCATAAGTCAGAGATTTTTAGCGCGAATAGCAACAACTTTAATCTCTCAATATGATTAAGTACTATTGCGAATTTATATCAATACAACATATTGTTAGCACTTTACTTTATAACACGCTCAATGTGTTCTAATAACACCTCTGTTGTCCAGTCAACGCCATGGTATGGAATATCAGGCCAGTAAAAATCCCCCTTACCGCGCGCTCTGTTTACATAAACTTTGTTAGGGATTATCACTTTGCTTAACCCTGAGGGAGTATCAACAAATCGAACATCCATATAGGTTGAATCAGCACTGCTCGGCGCACCAAATAACACTGTATTTGAAAATAACTTAAAAGTATCAATTGCATCCAGACACGCACTGGCACATTGTCCGGGCACTATAACGATGGCTTTAGTGTTAAAATCACTTTCAGATACTTCATCTGAGACCGGTGTCGTTGCTGGCTTCTTCTCAATATAAAAAGGTTCACCCATATCTAACGCCGTCTGCATACCTGCTGAGACTTGTTTTACTATAGCGAAGACCTCGGGCTGGTCTTGCACTTTTGTTTTTAATGACTCAAGGTATTGCGTATTATCTTTGGATGCTCGCCACCAAACGCGTGTATTTTTAACTAACTGCTCTCTTCGCGATGTCACATGCTGCGGCCCCCAAAGTTGCTCAGCAATTTTCATACTCCAATATGTTGAGCCGCCTTGATTATGGCGAAGATCGAATATCACCGCTTTAGCCGTTAGCAACTGTTCACGCTGCTCGGCTAAATCAGTGAAGAGTTGTCGGTAACGTGCTTTTTGTTCTTCATTTGGTGAAAATGAAGGCATTGCTACCCAAGCAATCTCTTGAGTTGCCCAGTGTAGGCCTACCTCGAGCTCATCACCATTGTAAGCATTTACTAAGTGCTGGCGAACATTTTTTGGTCGCTCAGACCATTCAAGTCTAACGCTATACGTCGCGCCACTGACTTTCACAAAATCACAACTTTTAAAGGGGGTTAGAAATGGGTTTCCATCATCCACTAATAATCGCCATCCTTGGTTCCACCAATGACCGGGTTGATCAACTTCACCATAAAATTTAAACAGGGTATCGCGCATTAAGGGTTCAATAGGCGTGTTATTACAGCGCACTATTTTATCCCCTTTCGTTACTTTATCATGCTCGCTGTAATACACTTTTAAGCCATCACCACGCCATACTGCAGAAAATCCGGGCCAGCGTCGTGGCAACTTAACGTCGTCAGGTAACAGTGCAACTGCCCCAGCGTGACCATCTTGCAAAACCGAATTAAAACGTGCAATTGCGGCTGCGTAACCTTGTGCATTTTCTACTTGGTCGGCAAGCATTAAAGCGTGTTGCTTGGCATTAAACAGTAATTGTGGAAACCCTGGGTTATCGCTATCAAACATGCCGGGGTGATTATCGACTGATTGCTGATAAGCAGCTTCAATATCTTTTTGTGTAGTGGCTTTCCACTGGGTTGCTGTTTTTGGAAAGTGTTGTACTGGGTGAGAGCTGTCAGCTTGCACACTCACACTTGCAGTGACTAAGGCTATGCCACTCACGAGTAGAGGCAAGTATAAATTAACCGCTTTATTCATATAAATCCTTTTAATTATTTTAATCCAAACAGTGGGTATACATGTAATAGCAACGCGACTATTAACCGTGCTACATATTGTTTAATTTATAACTAATGACTAAAAAATAAAACCCACACTGTCGACACAAGAGCCCATCATTTTGAAACACTCTGATACAACCCGCAATAATACTCAACGATTGTGAGCTGTTTATGAGGCGAATAGGCATAAATGAAATTGGCCCTTTAATTTATGGCTTGTTAAGGTGAATTAACTAACTCTCTGACTATCATAAACAAATCACTTGGCAACATACCACGCTCACCATCACGCTCAGCGGCGATATCACCCGCTTTTGCATGTAAGCAGACCCCTCGGCAGGCTGCTTGCTGAGTATCTAGCCCTTGTGCAATTAGGGCTGCAATAACGCCAGTGAGTACATCTCCACTCCCCCCAACAGCAAGGGCTGGATTACCATCTGTGCAGACCCAGGTTTTATTGTTATTGCTAATTAATGTGCCAGCCCCTTTTAGTACGCAGGTTGTGGTATAGCTGTGCGCTAAACGTTTGACCGCTGCAAAACGGTCAGTTTCTATGTCTGAGGTGCTGCAATTAAGCAGCCGTGCGGCTTCACCGGGGTGAGGAGTGATAACCGTGTTTGTCAGTGGAAATGACGACGCATGTTGGGCAATTAAATTAAGTGCATCGGCGTCAATAACTAAGGGTTTATTATTGGTGAAACAGTACTGCATGACTGTTTCAAAGGTAGCCTCAGACCAACTATCAAGCCCCAAACCGGGGCCTATGGCAATACAGCTTGCCCATTCAAGAGAAGCAATTAGATTAGCGTCTGTGACCATTAACTCTGGCCTTCCCATACTTACACTGAGAATTGAGCTGGTATGCGTATACACCTTAACCATACCCGCACCTGTTCTCAGTGCCGCTTCTGCCGTTAAGCGAATAGCACCTGCTGTACCTGCATTACCCCCAATGCACAATAACTTACCATGGCTGGTTTTGTGGCTATTGTTATCACGCGCTGGTAGTGAGTTGATTGTTTGCTGATTAATAAGCAAAGCACAGGGTGAGCACAGCAACGCAAATGCATCAGCAATGCCTAAATCTGCAAACTCACATTGCCCTGCATGCGCGCGCCCTTGCCCCGTTACCAAACCTTGTTTAATACCCACAAAGGTCACAGTAACAGTCGCTTTAATTGCAATACCTTGAACGGCGCCAGTATCGGCATGAATACCAGAGGGTAGATCGATAGCTATAATGGGCGCTTGGCTATTATTCGCCGCGTTTATCAGCTCACTAAATGGCGAGCGAACGTCACTTTGAATACCCGTACCAAGCAAACCATCAACGATAACATCAGCCTGTTCAAGCACAGCAAAGTCTGTCACGATTTCGCCTGTGGCATCTAACCAAGCTTGTTGTGCGGTGAGTGCATCTCCTGACAAGGGTTTGTCAGGTACAGCGGCTATCACTGTCACGTTTTTTCCTGCTTGTTTAGCCAAATTTGCAACGATGTAGCCATCACCTGCATTGTTTCCAACGCCGACCAACACCACATAATGCAACGCGTCCGCAAAGTAGTTCACGCTATGCATAAACACAGCCTGACCAGCACGTTCCATAAGCGTGTACATCGCAACACCGCAGCGTTTAGCCACAATGGCTTCATTCGTTCTTATTTGTTCGGCTTTAAATAACTGATGTTCAATCATTGGTTTAGTCATTCTTGAGCAATCTATCAATTTACTGTAGCAAGCAACCCCGTAGATAGAAACCTGTTATTCATCTTAATCTTATCGTCTTGTCTATTTATTATTGCTATGTTCTAAAGACACTGACAATAAAAAGAGTTAACCCATGACTAATAACAAAAAAACGGTTATTTCATTATTTTGTGCCTTATTAGCCCTACCATTAAGCGCAAATACGGTCGATATTTTACCAATGAAAGCGCGCGCTGAATTTATTGATAAAATGACTGAATTACGAGTAAAAACGTTACTGCCCCCTTTAATGAAGCAACATAATATTGATATGTGGCTGCTAATCAGTAGAGAATATAACGAAGATCCTATTTTAAAAACAATGCTGCCTGCGACTTGGTTATCAGCCAGACGCACCACCATTTTGGTGTTTGCTCGAAACCAACAAGGTGGGGTTGATGCGCACGCTATCGCGCCATATAAAATCGGCAAGGTATTCAAAAAGTCATGGGATAAACAAAAGCAACCTGATCAATGGCTTGCTCTAAATGACATAATTGAAACATACCAACCTAAAAATATTGCCCTAAACACCTCTCAAAACTGGGCACATGCCGATGGTCTTGTCGTCGGTGATTTTAATAATCTTAAAAGCGCACTCCCTAAAAAATACCTTGATAAGCTCATTTCTGCTGAACCTCTCGCTATTGAGTGGCTCGAGCAACGTTTACCTGAAGAAGTAGACATGTATAAAAAGGCAGTGGCTATTGCGCATCAAATTATTGCTGAGGGCTTCTCAAGCAAAGTGATAAAGGTAGGTGAAACAACCACAAACGATTTAGCCTGGTGGTTTAGAGAGCGGGTAAGAGAATTAAAACTGCAAACATGGTTTCACCCCAGTGTCAGTATACAGCGTGCCGATAAAAAAACGTTTGATCATGAAACAAGCTTTAGCAAAGATAATGAGCACATTATTCAAGCGGGTGATCTACTGCATGTTGATTTTGGCATTACCTATTTGCGCTTGAACACTGACACTCAACAACATGCTTACGTGTTAAAAGAAAACGAAACGCAGGCACCAGACTATTTAGTGAATGCCTTAAAAAGTGGCAATCAATTACAAGATATTTTCACCTCACACTTTGCAGCCGGTAAAACGGGTAATGAAGTACTAAAAGAGTCTCGTGCAGAGGCGATTGCTCAAGGGTTAAAGCCCACAATATACACCCACCCTATTGGTTACCATGGCCATGCTGCGGGAACAACGCTGGGCATGTGGGATTCACAACAAGGGGTTGCTGGCGATGGCGACTATCCACTGCACTTAAATACCGCGTATTCGATTGAATTAAACAACGCCGTTTTTATAAAACAATGGAATAAAGAAATTCGAATTATGCTCGAAGAAGATGCGTTTTTCGATAAATCAGGGGTGTGGTATCTAAATGGCAGACAAACTGAGTTACTGCTTATAAAATAAAAAACGGCGCATAATAATTTTATGCGCCGTTTTTTTAATACGTTACCAGTGACTACTCAGTGTCAGGTAAGTTACGACCGTAGAAGATTTCTTGCATCTCGCGTGTTAGCTTAGAGCGGATCTCTTCTTCTTCGTCTTCTGACAAATCAGATGTAGATACACCGAATAAATAGGTATTTAAGTCGGTTTCTTTTAACATCATTTTAGTGTGGAACAAGTTTTCTTGATACACGTTTACGTCCATCATTTGGTACGCTTCTTTTGTATCTTCAGTCATGTAATTCTGAATAGAATTGATCGCATGGTCGATATAGTGTTTCACACCATCAACATCACGCGTGAAACCACGAACACGGTAGTCAATTGTTACTACATCTGACTCAAGGCTGTGAATTAAGAAGTTCAACGCTTTCAGTGGCGAAATAATGCCACACGTTGATACTTCGATATCAGCACGGAAAGTACAAATACCATCATCAGGGTGCGCTTCTGGGTACGTGTGAACACAGATATGACTTTTATCTAAGTGTGCTACCACAGTTTCAGGAAGTGGACCCGGCGCTTCATCAACGTCGTACGTTGTTTGCTGCTCAATTGGCTCTTCTGAGATCAGAATTGTTACACTGGCACCTTGCGGATCATAATCTTGGCGAGAAACATTCAAAATGTTTGCACCAATAATGTCCACTACTTCACCTAAAATATCGGTAAGGCGATCAGCACTGTACTGTTCGTCGATATATTCAATATATTCTTTACGCTGTTGTTCAGTCTTCGCGTAGCAAATATCGTAAATACTGAAGCTTAAGCTCTTAGTTAAATTATTAAAGCCATGAAGCTTAATTTTATCGAAGGGTTTATTCATGCTAAACCAACCTTTAAACGAGTGAAACCTGCACCAGCAGAAATAAAAGTTCGCGGATTTTATACGAATTTTGCGTTTGGAAAAAGCGTTATTTTACTTGTTCTTCCACAACTTCATGGCTATGTGTAATTTCTACTGTTTTATCAAGCATTAAGGCTACAGAACAATACTTTTCTGCAGACAATTGAACAGCACGCGCAAGGTGTTTTTCAGACACGTTATCGCCAGTAACCACAAAATGTAGATGAATCTTGGTAAACACACGAGGAGCAGATTCAGCACGCTCAGCACTGAGCTTTACTTGCACGTCAGAAAATGATTGCTTCGCTTTTTTAAGAATACTAACAACATCAACAGATGAACAACACCCTGCCGACATTAATACCATTTCCATTGGACTTGGTGCAGCACTGTCACTACCCGCATCAAAAACGACATTGTGACCTGAATTTGAAAGGCCAATAAAGGTATCACCTTCTACCCATTTTACATTCGCTTGCATTTATTTTATCTCTAAAAGTTATTTTGCTTGATTGTAAGCAAGTCACACTCAGATGCAATCGAAAAACGATATTAGGTGTTAAAGGAGATTACGCACTTTCAGCAACGGCTGTATCGAATAAGTTTTTTACAAGTCCAGCAAACTCATCTATAAAGGCGTGTTGCTCAACAGTAACAGGTTGATTTGTGACACTGCTTAGTACTTCTTGTAAGTCATAAACGATGCCATCGACTTCGCGAACGATTTGGCTGCGTTGTTCGGTGTTCAATTCTGTATGCTGTTCGCAAAGCAGCATGACATTCTCGGCAATCACGTCTTCAATTAGCTCTAGCACCGTTGGAGCTCCTGGCTTTATTTGACCTGGCTTCTCAAATAGCGCTAAATTTTGAGTGAGATACATGACAAGATCATCGTACCCTTGCCTATCTAAAACCATACGACTGCACACCTAATAAAATGACTAACTCTATAGATTTAAGCAGAAAGCGCTTTTAATTGCTACCTTTGCTATAAAGCCAATACAAAAAAAGCAGCCGAAGCTGCTTTTTATAATCATTAATACTGATTTAGTCTATTTTTAAGCCAGGGCTTAATGTGGCTGGCATAGCCACTTTTTCAAGCTCAACTGACGCAACAGGGTATGCACAGTAGTCTGCTGCATAATATGCACTTGCTCTGTGGTTACCAGACGCACCAATGCCACCAAACGGAGCCGCACTCGATGCACCCGTAATTGGGCGGTTCCAATTAACAATACCAGCACGAATACGACGTAAGAAGTGGTCGTAATCAGCTGCATTGTCACTTAATAGACCCGCTGATAAACCAAAGCTTGTGTCATTTGCTTTATCAATGGCAGCATCAAAATCAGTAAAGCGGAAAACTTTAAGAAGTGGACCAAAGTGCTCTTCATCAGGGAAATTAGTCACGTTTGTACACTCTAAAATGCCTGGCGTTACAAAGCCGGTATTTTCTGTATGCGTTAACTCAACTAATACGTCAGCACCTAGTTCTACTAATTGCTGTTGTGCTGCAGCCATACCCGCGGCAGCCGCAGCTGAAATCATAGAGCCCATGAATGGCTGGTCATCAGCATCATATTCACCGACTTTAATCGCTTTGGTTGCTTTTATTAGACCCGCTAAGATGGCGTCACCTTGCTCGCCCACAGGTAAGAATAACTTACGCGCACAGGTACAACGTTGGCCTGAAGAAATAAACGCAGATTGAATTATATCGTGAATAGCAGCTTTAGTATCCGCAACGTCAGTCACGATAAGCGGGTTATTCCCCCCCATCTCTAAAGCAAGGATTTTACCCGGTTGACCTGCAAATTGTTCATGTAGGATATGACCTGTACGCGATGACCCCGTAAAGAATAAGCCGTCAATGCCTTTATGCGCCGCAAGCGCTTTGCCTGTATCAACTTCACCTTGAACAAGGTTAATAACCCCATCAGGTAAACCTGCTTTTTGCCACAGTTTTAAAGTCAGCTCTGCAACAGCGGGAGTGAGCTCAGAAGGTTTAAATACAACCGTGTTACCCGCTAGTAATGCTGGAACAATATGCCCATTTGGTAAATGACCCGGGAAGTTATACGGACCAAAAACGGCAACAACACCATGTGGTTTATGACGGATCATCGCACGGCCTTGTGGCATGGGGTTTTCAACGTCGCCGGTACGCTCTAAAAACGCTTTTTCAGAAATCGCAATTTTACCCACCATGGCGCCTGCTTCAGTGCGAGTTTCCCACAACGGTTTACCTGTTTCTTGCGCAATGATCAGCGCTAACTCTTCACTATGCTCTTTAAGCGTTTCAGCGAACGTTTTAACAATAGCTAAACGTTCTGCAAATGATTTATCCGCCCAACTATAAAAAGCTTGGCGCGCGGCATTTACAGCACTGTCTACTTGCTCAGCCGTGGCTGTATTTGCTTGCCAAATAACATCATTATTTGCAGGGTTTACAGAGTTGAATGCATGACCAAGGCCTGCTTGCCATTGACCATTAATAAATTGCGCTGCATGCGTCATTACTGTGTCTCCTAAATTCTATAGTTTTGCAACTGATACGGTGTCGCCAGCTTCTAAGTGAAGGGCTTTTGCAAGCTCACTTGAAAGGGTAATTGTATCGACATCACACGGTAGATTAATTTGTGTCACTGTGGCTCTAAAGTCAGTCAATTTATCATTAGCGAGCATCACGGTGGTGTCGCCTTGGCTTTGACCTATTTCGACCTGCACCTTTCTTGAATTACGAATCGTAGCGATATTATCCACTTTAGCTTCAACCGTAGGACCCGCATCGAAAATGTCAACGTAGCCGTTAAAAGTGAAACCTTCACTCTTCAACAGCTCAATAGCTGGGCGAGTATTATCATGCACATGACCAATAACAGCTTGCGCATCTTTGCTTAATAGATTCACGTAAATTGGGTATTTAGGCATTAACTCGGCAATAAATACTTTTTGACCTATTCCCGTCAGGTAATCGGCTGTTGGAAAATCCATTGAGAAAAAGTGCTCTTCAAGCCATTGCCAAAATGGGCTTTCGCCATTCTCGTTTGACACACCACGCATTTCTGCAATAACTGTTTCAGCAAAACGTTCTTTATGTTGATTAATAAACATAAAACGTGCTTTTGATAGTAATTTACCATTGTTATTTTTGCGGTAACCATCTCTCAAAAACAATGTACATAGCTCTGTTGCACCGGTGTAATCATTACATAGCGTTAAGATATCAACGGCTTTATAAACGTTAAGTGTACGCGATGAATGAATCGCTTTACTTAAATGATAATGATAAAACGCGTCATCTAAACCCACGGCGGCTTCGATGGCTGAAGTACCCACTACTTCGCCTGTTTCGCTATCTTCAAGAACAAACAGGTAACCTTCATCACCAGGCTGCTGGGCTACTTTTGCAAATGAGCTCAGTGAATGATCGATTTTCTTTTGTAACAACTCTTCATTATTAGGCAAAGATGTAAAACCATGCCCTGATTCATGGGCAATTTTAAGTAATGCTGGGTAATCACTTTGCTGGATTGGGCGAAGGATCATCATGAGTCCGCTTGCTCCCTTATAAATAACGGTAAATTATGAACGCGGGCAAGCAGTACTTGCCCTGATATGTCAGTTGAATGATTAGCCGTTAACGACTTTAGCAACTGCTTTTTCGAAACGAGCCATACCTTCGCGGATATCAGCGTCAGGAATAACAAGTGAAGGAGTAAAGCGAACAACATCTGCACCCGCTACTAATGACATGACGCCTTCTTCGGTCCCTGCCACTAAAAACTCTTTTGCACGGCCTTTGAATTGCTCAGTAACCACTGCACCCAGTAGTAGACCTTCGCCACGAATTTCACTAAATACGTTGTACTTGTCGTTGATTGCAGTTAATAGTTCGCGGAATAAAGCCGATTTTTCTTTAACGCCACTTAACACCTCTGGTGTATTCACCGTATCAAATGCAGCTTCTGCAACAGCACACGCAAGTGGGTTACCACCATAAGTAGAACCGTGTGTTCCTACTTTTAAGTGCTGAGCAATATCAGTTGTGGTGATCATTGCACCAATAGGAAAACCGCCACCTAACGCTTTAGCTGTGGTTAAGATATCAGGCGTGACATTTAAACCTTGATACGCATAAAGCTCACCAGTACGGCCGACACCTGTTTGTACTTCATCAAAAATTAACAGCGCATTGTGCTTAGTACACAGCTCACGTACACCTTTTACAAACTCTTTTGTTGGTGAAATGATCCCGCCTTCACCTTGTAGAGGTTCCATCATGACTGCACATGTATTGTCACTGATCAGTGCTTCGAAAGCTGCTAAATCATTGTAATCACAATGTACGATATCGCCCGGCTTAGGACCGAAGCCGTCTGAATAGGCAGCCTGGCCACCTACTGTTACAGTAAAAAATGTACGACCGTGGAAACCTTTATTGAATGAGATAATTTGTGATTTTTGCTCACCAAAGTTATCAAGTGCAAAACGACGCGCAAGTTTTAATGCGGCTTCGTTTGCTTCTGCACCAGAGTTAGCAAAATAAACTTTTTCTGCGAACGTTGCATCGGTTAACTTTTTAGCTAAACGCAGTGCTGGCTCATTGGTCATCACATTTGATAGATGCCAGATTTTCTCGCCCTGCTCTTTTAATGCACTTACTAAGGCCGGGTGACAGTGGCCAAGGCAGTTAACAGCAATACCACCTGCAAAATCGATAAATTCACGACCTTCTTGGTCCCAAACTCGAGAGCCTTCGCCTCGCACAGGAATAACACTTGATGGTGCATAGTTAGGAACCATTACGTGATCAAATAATTCGCGATTGACTGTCATTTTATATCCTCTTTATCGTAAGCACACGCCATCTTAAGCGGCGCTATAAAGCTAAACTAAGCTATTTTACTAAGCTAATTGAGCTTAGAGTAAAATCACCTTAATTACTCTTTGGTTCAATTTTCATTCATCCATTATTTCAGAAAAAAATCCATCTGTCTCTTAGAAAACTTTCATGCAGCCCTTGAAAATAAAGGGTTTGAGATATTTTTTCATGGATAGTGAATAACTATTTGAGGGGTATTTTTTATACAAAATACACTTAAAAGGCGCGCTGCTAGCAAACCACGCATGGGCACGTTATCTAAATATTGCTATCGCTCAGCATTTACAATGAATGAATAGTCGCAAAAAAATTAACAATTATTTTAATTAATTTGGATATGGAAGTTCTCAAAGTTGCATTTTGCCAGTTCATCAAGCTCATTTTGTGTAAAACCATAATGCGTAAACCAGCGTTGAACTTCATCTTTCTCAACTAACTGATGTTCGTTCAAGCTTAAAAACTGCGCATAGCACCGTGCTTTTAAAATCACTTGGGTCAGAGGAAGGTATTCATCATTTTTAGCAAGGGGTGTCGTTAATTGCTGCAAAACGGCGTTAAACGGCAAATACCGAAATGCCATTTGCTCAATCACGGTGGCTGTCACTTTAAGTGACAATTTGCTTAATAACGAACTTAAAAATAAAGGATCGGGTTTTAACTCTAATAATGCAGTATGCAAATCTTTCTTTTGTTCTTCGCGCGCCATAGCCACCTTGCGTTGCCACACTCGCTCAAAAGTGCGCAAATAGAGCCTTACTAAGGCAATTTTCCCTACATCCAATAACATGCCTAAAGTAAACGCGTGTTCTTCATTAACGCCGTTTAGCTTTGCTATTTCTTGTGCTGCAATAGCGCATGCCATTGAATTATCTCGTAAGCGGCGCTTTAATAAAGGAAAGGGTTCTGTGCTGTGAGGCATCCAGTGACGTACTGCGAATGTCGGGACCACAAATTTCAGGTTATCAAGACCTATATAACGCAATGCGAGTAACGGGTTATCAACTTTAACGGAAGTGTGTTTACTGCGTTGCTGGCGATAGTATGGCAAATTAACAAACGCGACGAGCTCACGCCCAAGCCAGGTTAAATCTTTAATTAACGGCTCTAAGCGACCTACCGATGCTGAACGTGTCGCAAGAATATCTAAAATAGCGGGCACACTGTCTTGAATGCCAATGGTTTCATGTACCACTGAATCAATATCTTCCAGCTGCTTGTTCATCGCATTTTCAATCACTTGATGTAATTGCTGACTCGCTTGAGCACGATACTTATGGTGCGCTGTACTGCTTTTTTGGCGTTTCTTTTGCGCTGCAACTTCAACTTCTAATAAAGTTCGCTGCTCCATTTGCTCGCCATAATCAATTTCTAAAGTATGAATATAGCCAATCTGACGCTGTGCAAAACTGTGGCCAAGCAAAAGATCATGCGCACGCTCATTAAGCACCATCGCAGTCCTTTGTTGTCGGATTTCATCGGTCATTTGCACAGCAGTATTGTCGTTCATATTTGTAAATAATTAGCTTAAGATTAGAAGCGAGTTAAAAAGTTGGCAAGTAATTCAAGCCCTTGTTGCGTCAAAATTGCTTCAGGATGGAATTGCACACCTTCAAGTGCGAGATCCTTGTGCATTATTCCCATTATTTCATCAAAATGCGTATTGTGTTCGGTCCACGCTGTAATACTGAGCTCACTGGGAAGACTCTGTTTATCAACCACCAGCGAATGGTAACGACATACCGTCAATGGGTTGGCTAAGCCTTTAAAAACACCTTGGTTTGTATGGTGCACTAAGGAGGTTTTACCGTGCATAACCTGTCGTGCTCGTACGACCTCACCTCCCAATGCTTGCGCAATTGTTTGATGTCCCAAGCAGATACCTAAAATAGGCAGCTGCCCTTTAAACTCTTCAACCACTTGCAGCGAAATACCGGCTTCATTTGGTGAGCAAGGCCCAGGAGAAATGACAATATGTTCGGGCTTTAATTGCTTGATGTCGGCAACACTTATCTCATCGTTTCGTTTAACCAATACCTCTTGATCCAAGCGCTGAAAGTATTGCACTAGGTTGTAGGTAAACGAATCATAGTTGTCGATCATTAACAGCATTGCGTGTAACCCAAAATTACTCAGTCAAAATAATGAAGCGACATTTTACCCCAAGCGCCCAGAAATGTCGGCAAAAAACGGCTACTCAGAAACGAATAAGTGTGCAGAAAGTGCTGCTTTTTCTTGCTCATCTAACTTTTGCGAACATTTATTGGCAAAATCATACCGTACCAAGACCGTTTTACCCACCGCACAACATGTGCCTTGCTGCCACGCTTCTTGACGCAATACAAAGGAGCTTGAACCAATATGCTCAACACTCGTTTTTATCTCAACATCGTGGCCATAAAACAACTCTCCGACAAAGCTTACTTCAACCTTGGCTATAATCAATTTCCACTGATGTGGATTTAAATCCGGTGTAAAAAATCTAAAAATAGGCGCACGGGCGGCTTCAAACCACACGGGGAGTACGGTATTGTTGATATGCCCTAAGACATCCGTTTCGCTAAATCGGGGCGTGATTGATTCAATAAACATAGTAACCCTATAAAAAATATAAACTAAAGGTAGCTCATGACGGACTTTATTCGCGTATACGAAAACGCCCTTAGCAAAGAATTTTGCGATAATTTTATCACGGTATTTGAACAAAGCCCGCATTTAAAACAAGGCATTACCTCTGGTGGCGTTGATTTATCTAAAAAAGACAGCCGCGATTTATACCTAAATAATCACCCAGAATACGCCGAACAATTAAAACATATTCAACAAACCACCGCAGGGTACATCTTTAAGTATCTCGAAGAGCATATTTTTATGATGATTGGCGCGTTTGGATTAAAAGTCTATCACCCAAAAACCGGTCAACCCGTTGACTTAAACCAAGACAACTTTGAAGAAGTCGGCAAGCCGCAACTGCCTTTATTAGTCCAGCAAATCTTTAGAATGGGTAACATTCAGGCGCAAAAATACGACATCAATAAAGGGGGCTATCCATACTGGCACAGTGAGGTATACCCGCAAGTAGGTCATAACGAAGCGCTACATCGCGTATTGTTGTTTATGTTTTACTTAAACGATGTAGAAGAAGGTGGTGAAACCGAATTTTACTATCAACAACGTAAAATATCGCCCAAGAAAGGAACGATGGTGGTGGCTCCTGGCTACTTTACCCACACTCACCGTGGCAATAAGCCAATCTCAAACGATAAGTATATTTTGACCTCGTGGATATTGTTTAATCGTGCCGAGCAAATTTACGGCCAACCACAGTCATAACGTTCAATAAGATAAGTGCGACACCCCTGTCGCACTTTTTAAGCAATCAGTCTTAATCTGTCACGTTATTTCATCTACAACGGTAAATAGATTTGTGCACTTAAGCCACCTTCGGGGCGATTAAGCAACTGCACTTTTCCGCCATGCATATCAACAATACGTTTGATGATTGCCAGCCCTAAACCGCTACCTTCACTACCACGGGCAGCATCGCCTTGTTTAAACGGTTCAAACACGGTTTCAAGTTCACTCTCAGGAATACCTGGGCCTTGATCATTTACAACCACCATCGCGAATTTTTTATTGCTACTCAGGCGAGTTTCAACCTCAATATCACCCTGTGAATAACGTATCGCGTTTTCAATCATATTAGTGACAACACGTTTTATTGCCACCATGCTCACTGGTACATCATGAATACTGGGGTTTTCTTTAAAGGTGATGCTGCGATGATGCTTTTGTTCTGCTTCGACGACTTCTGCAACAAGCGCATTTAAATCTTCAAGCGCAAGCTCTTCGCGCTTGTGATGACGCAAGTACTCTATAAATTGGTCAATAATCGCATTCATATCTTCGATATCATGGATTATCCCTTCGCGAAGGTAGTCTTCATCATCTGACATCATTTCTGTGGCTAAACGAATGCGCGTAAGCGGCGTTCTAAGGTCATGAGATACCCCCGCCATTAGCAAACGACGGTCGTTTTCTAATGCCGCAATACCCCGAGACATCTGATTAAAAGCACGCGTTACTTCAATGACTTCGGTTGAGCCCTGCTCTTCGAGTTTGGTGGAGAAGTCGCCCACCCCCACTTTTACAGCAGCTTGTTGCAGTGCTTTTAAAGGACGGTTCAAGTGACGCGCAAACAACCAGCCACCTAGCACACTTAAAAAACCAATACTGGACAAGTAAAAAGTTAAAAATTTCAGGTTGTTTTCTTGCAAACCCGTTAAGGGTACGCGTACCCAATAACCAGGGGCTTGCGGTGCTTCAACCCAATATACAAGCGGATCCGTTTGGCTAATGCGCACACGTGCTGAACCATTCAACTCTTTAGACATGCTGCGCGAAAGCATTGAATATTCACGTGTTTCAGCCAGCCCTTCGCGCATTGCCTGGCGCTGGGTCATGACTTCTATCCCTGTTATTTCAAAGAACTTTTCAGAGGCTTCTTTGCTCACTTCAACGCCTTCTTCCCACTCGATAAACACTGTTTTAATTTGCTTAGCGAGGATCAGATTTACTTGCTCTATGGTTGGCTTTACAACATAAAAGCTGACCGTGATATATGACACGATCTGGTTGATTAAAAGCAACGCTGCGACTAAAAATACGGTTTGTCCAAATGCGCTTCGCGGAAACATGCCCATTATTGCTACTTTTCACCGTCTGGTACAAATACGTAGCCTAAGCCCCATACTGTTTGAATATAACGAGGATTAGCAGCGTCAACCTCAATCATGCGACGCAAACGCGAAACCTGTACGTCGATACTACGCTCAAGTGCACTGTAGTCTCGGCCTCGCGCAAGGTTCATTAGCTTATCACGACTTAACGGTTCACGCGGGTGTGTGACAAGCGCTTTTAATACCGCAAACTCACCACTGGTTAATGACATGGTGTTATCACCTTGCGTCATCTCACGCGTGGCTAAATTTAGTGTGAATTCACCAAAACTAATTTCGTTTTCCTCTGCAGCAGGCGCGCCTGGTACTTCTTTAGCGCGACGACGTAAAATCGCTTTAATGCGTGCCAATAGTTCGCGTGGGTTAAACGGTTTAGGAATATAGTCATCAGCACCGAGCTCAAGACCTATTATACGGTCTACTTCGTCACCTTTAGCTGTTAACATCACAATGGGTATATCGTTTTCTTTTTGACGTAAACGGCGACAAATGGATAAACCGTCTTCGCCGGGTAACATTAAATCGAGTACGATTAAGTGGAAATTTTCACGCTCGAGTAAGCGATCCATCTGCTCTGAATTCGCTGCTGTACGAACAATAAACCCTTGCTCTACCAAATAACGTTCAAGCAAACTGCGTAAACGCATATCGTCATCAACAACCAATACTTTTGTCGTTTCGTGTCCCATAACTTTCATTCTTGTTGTAATGTGTTACTTGTTAATATAAATGAAAAACTTAAGAATAAAAATCGAATTGCACGCTTAGATTGTTACGGAACATTTCAAAATCCTACTCGACAAAGACAAAAGACTTTTATACCGTGCGGCAGGTTTTCTTGTGAGGCTAAGTAAAATGGCAAAAACAAATTTAATTACGCGTGAAGGTTATCAACAATTACAACAAGAACATGACTATTTGTGGCATGAGAAGCGTCCTGAAATTACCAAAATTGTCACGTGGGCAGCAAGCTTAGGTGACCGTTCTGAAAACGCCGATTATCAATTCAATAAACGTGTTTTACGACAAATAGATCGCCGCGTACGTTACCTAAGAAAACGTATGCCAGACCTAAAAATTGTTGACTACAATCCGCAACAAGCAGGCAAAGTATTTTTTGGCGCTTGGGTTGAAATTGAAAATGAACAAGGCGACATCAAACGATTTCGTATTGTGGGCCCAGACGAAATTTATGAGCGTAAAGATTATATTTCTATCGACGCACCTATGGCGCGTGCGCTATTGGGTAAAGAAGTGGATGACGAATTTTCGGTCATCACACCCGAAGGCACAAAAGAATGGTTCGTCAATGAAATAACTTACCCTAACGCACCCTAATTTATCTTTAAATATTCAGAAAACATTAATTAGTGATTGTCTACTCTAAAAATGTGTTCTATAACTAAAGAGACTCAAGACGCATTTAGTGCTTGAGGTTTTAGAAGGTAGTAAGTATGTCAAACCTAATACATCGCATCATGAGTAATGCCATTGTATTCGCACTTTTAATGAGTGCGAGTTTGATATCTTACGCCAATGACATTGAAAGCCACTCAGACAGTGTTACGCCAACCGCACATTTCATTGCGTGCGACAGTACAGACCCAGCCAATACAGATACTGACTTTGACAAACATACCCCTTCGCTGATTGCCAGTGCAGATCAACCACTGCCAGATGGCCGTGTTGCGGTGTATGTTAATCCTTGTTCTGTTATTTCTGTGTTCAGCGCGCATCAGCGAGGTCCCCCTGCTTTTTAATTAACTCAAAATTGTTTCAATTAAAGTTTTATTAAAATGTATGGTGATCAAAATGAATAATTTCAAAGAATTACGTCTACAAGACATTTCAAATGGCGCATTATCTAATGCTGTAAATGAAGTTGAGCCAACCCTAGACCTAACCTCTCCGGCGCTTAAAGTATTAAATAGCTTCACCAGTAAAGACCCGTTACGCGCTCATTACGACACAACGATTGTTAATGCGCTGAAACAAACTAGCAATCACTGTTCTGACTTTATCTTAGTAATTGATAGTGAAGATAAGTTACTGGGTATTACATCAAGTGCTGACCTGCAAAGCTCTAAGATTATGATGCTTGCACAGCGCTTAAACCTGCACCGTGACGAGATTACATTACACGATGTAATGACACCGCTTAGTAATTTAGCGGGTGCAAGCTTACAAAGCATTAGTTACGCATGCATTGGCGATGTACTACAAACAATGGAGCATCAAGGTATGATGTTCTTGCTAGTCACCAGTAAAGAGCATGAAATTTGTGGGCTAATTTCTGCGCGTCAAATTGCTAAAAAGTTACATATTCCTGTTAATATCAACCCCATTGCTAATAGCTTCAGTGAAGTGATGCAACACATCGATCACCCTCACTAAGTATTAAAATTTGCGTTGTGAAGAACTATTTCAGCGGGCCTTAAAAGCAGTGCTTTTAAGGCCTTCTTATTGTGATATTATTCAGGCAATTAATCTTCAGTTTTACTGATTTTCTATTTTTTAAAAAGGTTTATGCATGAGCAATATCTCTGCACGCTTAGCGACTGAGCTAAATGCCCAGCAACCACAAGTTGTTGCTGCAATCAAATTACTTGATGAAGGTGCCACAGTACCTTTTATCGCGCGTTATCGTAAAGAAGTAACGGGTGGCTTAGACGACACGCAACTGCGTTTACTTGAGCAACGCCTATCGTATTTACGTGAACTAGAAGAGCGCCGTAGCTTTATACTTGCCACGATTAAAGAGCAAGGAAAACTAACAACCGAGCTCAGTGCGGATATTAATAACGCGGACAGTAAAACGGAGCTTGAAGATTTATATCTGCCTTTCAAACCTAAGCGCCGTACCAAAGGGCAAATTGCAATTGAAGCAGGTATTGAACCACTTGCTGATGCCCTGTTTAATGATCCAAACTTAGACCCTGAACAACACGCCACTGACTACATCAATGCCGATGCTGGTTTTGCTGATACGAAAACAGTACTCGATGGGGCTAAGTTCATTTTAATGGAGCGCTTTGCTGAAGATGCTAAGTTGCTTGCAAAATTCCGCAGTCATATAAGTCAACATGGTCAAATTGAGAGCCGCGTTATTGCTGGCCAAGAAAATGATGGCGCAAAATACCGTGATTACTTTGAACACCAAGAGCCACTAAAAAAAGTGCCTTCTCACCGTGCTTTAGCCATGTTAAGAGCACGAAATGAAGGCGTATTGCAGCTCAATATTAACCCTGAACCCAGTGCTGAAAATCCGGCACAAATCTGCGCACAAATGATTGCCGATCATTATCGCTTAGATGTTAGCAACTCAGCAGCGAGTGCATGGTTAATGAGCGTAGTGCAGTGGGCGTGGAAAATTAAATTAAGCTTACATCTTGAAAATGAGTTTTTAGGGGCGATGCGCGAAAAAGCCGAAACCGGTGCCATTGACGTATTTGCAAAGAACTTAAAAGACTTATTAATGGCAGCTCCGGCTGGTCCTCGTACAACATTGGGCCTAGATCCAGGTTTACGCACGGGCTGTAAAATAGCTGTTGTAGACAGCACTGGTAAACTATTAACGACACAAACTATTTTTCCACATGCCCCTCAAAATCATTGGGAAAAATCACTGCGCACGCTTGAACAGTTATGTCGCCAGCATAAAGTTGAGTTAATCGCCATTGGTAATGGCACCGCATCTCGTGAATCAGACAAACTCGTCGCAGAGCTTATAAAAGCAAACAGCGAGCTTAACCTTAACAAAATTATGGTCAGTGAAGCTGGAGCATCTGTTTACTCTGCCTCTGAGTTTGCTGCGAATGAATTCCCTAATCTCGATGTATCGTTACGTGGTGCTGTTTCAATTGCGCGTCGTTTACAAGACCCCCTTGCAGAGCTTGTTAAAATTGAACCTAAGTCAATTGGTGTGGGCCAATACCAACACGATGTGTCACAAAGTCAGTTGGGGCAAACTTTGACTTCGGTGGTTGAAGACTGTGTAAACTCTGTCGGTGTTGATTTAAATATGGCTTCAGTGCCGTTACTTACTCGTGTATCGGGTTTAAACAAAACTCTGGCACAAAACATTGTTAACTACCGTGATGCGAATGGCTCATTCAGCAAGCGTTCTGAGCTTAAAAAAGTAGAGCGTTTAGGGCCAAAAGCATTTGAACAAGCCGCGGGCTTCTTACGTATCACTAATGGTACAGACCCTCTTGATAAGTCATCAGTTCACCCTGAAGCCTACCCGATTGTTAAGCGTATTTGCGAAAAGAACAACCTGGATGTCAATAGCTTAATCGGTAACTCAGATATACTAAACAAGCTTGTTGCGAACGACTATATTGACGACAAATTTGGTTTACCAACCGTCACAGACATCATTAAAGAACTTGATAAGCCAGGCCGCGACCCGCGCCCTGAATTTAAAACGGCCGAGTTTAAAGCCGGTGTTGAAACAATTAACGATTTAAAACCGGGCATGATTCTAGAAGGTGTGGTGTCAAACGTAGCAAACTTTGGTGCCTTCGTTGATGTAGGTGTTCACCAAGACGGTTTGGTGCATATTTCTGCTATTACGAATAAGTTTATCTCAGATCCGCGTGAAGTAGTCAAAGCGGGTGACATCGTAAAAGTAAAAGTGCTTGAAGTGGATGCTGCTCGTAAACGTATTAGCTTTACCATGCGCTTAGACGATGATGTTGATACCAGCAATAAAGCGGCAACTACAAGCAAACCTGCCGCAGCTCAAAAAGTAAAAAACACGTCTAAACCAAAACGTGACTTTGGTAATGCAGCCATGGGCAATGCCTTTGCCGATGCCTTTGCCAACGCTAAAGTTAAAAAGTAGCCATTATATTAGGCTAATAAAAAACCGCGTAAGTTATGAAGCTTACGCGGTTTTTTTGTTTTTAAAGGCTCACTAAAATGAGCCTTTAAAGCGATTACTTACGACGACGTAGTGCAAGTAATGGAAGGAGTAACACGATGAAGTGACCGAATGAACCACTTGATGAGCTCTTCGCTTCCACCTCTGTATCAGGCGTTACTTTAACTGGATATTCGCAGCTACCATTATCTTTATTTGCATTCGCATCGTAGTTAGTTGCAGCTGAATCAGTACAACCTAACTCTATTCCGTCAGACTCAACCGTCAGTAAAAACTCTTGGCTTATTTTGTCTGATGGGTTTGCTTTATCATGCACTGTAACTGTAACAAGGGTTTCTCCAAAGAAATGTGGTTCAGGGATCAGGTTAAACGACATACCGTTCACCTCAGCTGACACATGTTCACCCGTGATTACTAGCTCATTTGGCGATTGATCAGCATCAATAACCATCACTTCAATGCCATCAATACGACCATTTTCAGCAACCGTCATATTAACCATATCAGCCATTTTCAGATTGCTTTGTACATCAATCGAGTGCATTAATGTACCTGACTCTTGGCTACCTAATTGATAATCAAGCGCGATGTCTTGCATGGTGCCTTTCGCTTCTGGCTTTATTGTCGCTGTAAAGTTAAATTCAACTTCACTTTGCTCAGGGCCCACGTAATCAAAACAAATGACTAAGTCATCTTGTAAGATTTTACCAAGGTCATCGAAACCGATCACATTGCTTAGAGCACCGTCTTTGTAGCCCGCGGTTGTAGCATAAACACTGTCACCACCTTCAATAAAGATAGTGCCTGTATCAATATCAGCACCTAGATTGTCGTATGCAAAAATCGCTTCAAACTTACCTTCATGGTCATCAATACCACTGCGTAAGATCACTTCATAATCATAAGTATCACCCGTATTCTTGTCGGTAACATTATCAAATTCCATGAACAGAAGGTCACCAAGATCAGGACGTTCTTCTGCATATTGACTTGCAATTGTTAACCCTGTTGGATCGCTTGGATCACGTAGATTAGTGATTTCAAATGAACCACGCCAGAACGGGGCTAATGCTTCAACTAAGAAACCTGGACCACGGTGCGCACTCATCATCCACCAAATTGGTGTAAATTGCATAGCACCTGTTGGGTGTAAACGTACTTCGTTGTTGTTTGCTTGATTATAAACTTCAAACTTAGCGCCTTGTTTGTAGAATAACCAATCAATTGGTACATCAAAGTAAACATTTGAGCCACCTTCATACCAAGAAGCATCAGGTTGAATGCGGAAGTCACCCCATAAATCGATGTAGCCACCTGTTGAGTACTCATCGATCATTGGCGTTTTACACATTTCATTAGTGATGTTATTCGTGACAACATAATCACGCTTAACATTGCGAGTAGCCTCTTGAGTCCCTTTAATTGTTAAAGTGTTGCCCTCTACTTCCAATGAAGCAGCAACTGACTCGTTGTTAGAAGTCAATGTATCAGGCCAAACTTCCATGCCCTCAGGAATGGTTAACGCTAAAGCGTAATCGCGCGCGTTAGATTCATAGTTAGCTTTGAGTTTCACGTTAACATTTACAAGATCCATAGCGCGTGCTGAGTCTTGATCAATATTAAGGGTTAACGCTTCAGCGTCACGTTTAAAGTTAACTGATGTAAACCCTAAAGTCCCTTCAGCACCTTCTGAATCACCCAGTTCAAAACCACCGTAATACACATCGTTTAGCTGCGCTTCTGGTAGATTCCAATTAATCGCAATTTCATAGTTACCATTACCTGAATGTTGTTGTGGAGCCGACACACTGAACTCACCCGTATTTTGCTCTTTCACAAATGCATAGTGAGTCACTGTTTGATAACCCACATCGCGTAAACCAGCTAACGCTGCGGTAGCGAACCAGTATTTACCAGGCTTAGGATCGATAATATTACAGTAGTTATCCTCAACACTGCTTGAAGAATAACAAATCATCTCTTCGTTCAGTGCTTTAATTAATGCATTTGGATCTTCAGCAATCTCTTCATCCGACACCATGAACGAGCCACTACCATTCGCATCATAACCCACCACTAAGTGTGCTTTTTTAATTTGCCAACGCGGTTCAACGATATCTGATAAATCAGTCGTTTGCTCTGTTGATGCCACTTTAATCATCAGGCGTTTTGTACCTTCAGGTACCTCAATTGCCTGAATATCCCATGCTTTTTCTACACGGTCTTTCGTTACATAAGGTGATACACCTAAGATATTGGCTGTTACTTCAGTTGGTTTTACAAGGCCATAATAAGTTGGTGTAAACTCACTGTAGCTGTCAGTATTCACAACGATTGACTCTGATGCATTGGCACGAGCCATATCGATATCAACCATGGCTGGAAGCTCATCAATGACATTTTTAGCCGCTAATGTGAAGTGAGCATCAGGTGAATTACCATCGGTATTTTTAAAAAGTACTTTACCGTTAAACCACGCATTTTTGTTTATAATGCTGTCCCATGGTGCGCCGGGTTCTGCTGGGTCTAGTTTAGACTGAATGATATTCGGTAACTTCATCGTTACCATCACGTCTTGTGTTTCACCCGCTTTAAGTGTGAAGTTACTTGGTGTAACACTCACTTCGACACCCGCACTTTCTTGCTCGCCTTCAATACCCCAACCATAGGCTGTTGTATCCCACGAACCATCTTTAGTCGCTTTCACTGTGCGCATCCAAGAACAGGTCAGTTCACAGTCTTGGTTTACTAATGTCGGCAGGTTTAACCACTCCACTAAACCGCCATTACGCGGGTTAGCATTGTGATAGTTTTCGATTGTCTCATCCATGATAAGACCTGCATTTGCCGCTTGCGCAACATCAATTGAGCCACTTCCCGTCATGAAGTTGTAGTAAGGGTCAACTAACGTAACACCGTTAGAAATGCGCACTTTATTCGCCGTCATCATCAGAGCCGATTGTACTTCAGCAGGCGTCCAATCTGGGTGCATTTGCATCAATAAAGTCATGGCGCCGGTTACATGCGGAGTAGCCATTGACGTACCACTCATGAATGTCCAGTCTGATGCTCTAGGATTGGCAGTGAATGGTTGGTCATCAGCATTCGCAGCATAAATATCAACACCTGGTGCCGTCAAATCAGGAACAAGGTTGTTAATATAATAACTTGGGCCCATAGAGCTAAAAATAGCGAGCTGGTTGCCAGCTTCTTCGTCAAACGAATAGTTATTTTGCGGCTCACCAATAGTCGCAATTGCAGCGCCATCAGAGTTAGCATTCACCCAGTTGCGAATAGCAAAACGCGCACTTGAAGATAAGTGAATACCTGGGATCACATAGTTATCTGCAACAACGTTCTCGCCAAAAGCAATATTTTGCAGGATAAAACCACCTGCGCCACCCGCAGCTACGTTTTTCGCTTTATCAACACGCGCAATATCACCACGTAAACACACCACTATTTGGTCTGCGGTGAAAGTACCCGCAGGGAATGGGGCATTACAGCTAGCTGCATCATAGCCATCGTCAGCATTAGGGTCGTCGTAATTCTCAGCTAAAACAACCTCACCAGTAATTCCACCAGCGAAACTCTTACCTGCATACTCACCAACAGAAGGTGCACGTGTACCTTGGAAGTTGTTAATGGTTTTAACACCTAATTCCATCACGCGATCATGCGTTGATGCCCCCACTGTCGTCACCCAAGGTGATGTATGATCCGCAGACATATAGTACGGACCTGAGTTACCCGCAGCAGCGGCAACAGAAATACCGGCCTCACGTGCGCTTAAAAATGCCATTTCCATTGGATCTTCCCACGGGAAGCTTTCACCGCCACCGATTGAGAAGTTAATCGCATCAACGCCATCTTCAATTGCATCTTCAAAAGCAGATAAAATCGCCGACTCAGGACAACCAGCGTATAAGTCGCCCGAGTTGCCCGCGTGACATACTTGGTATGAAATAATGTGCGCGCGCGGTGCAACACCACTGGTGTGATCAAAGGTAAATGGTAAGTTTTCACCATCACTCACTTTCTCACCGGTGGCTGCTTGAAGTGGCGTATTCTCTATGTAGTTACCCGCGGTTGTGCTTGCAGTATGTGAACCATGACCGTTGTAGTCTTCACCGTTCTCTGGACGACGATCAGCACGTGCAAATCGATAGTCTGAATTCGCAGCCGTAATTTCAGGGTAAGAGCGAACACCAATTAACTTGTCATTACATAACGTAGGATCAGCTTCACAATCACCAACGAAGTTACCTGCACCAAATGGATTTGATTTGCTGTACTCTTCATCGCTTGCAAACGCAGGGTGGTCAGTATTGATACCTGTATCAATAATACCTACAACCATGCCTTCGCCTTTAACACCCACTGATGATGCAGGTGTAGCACCTTGCCATAATTGATCTGCGCCAATAAACTCTGGGCCACGGTCTGTACGTAGTTCGAAAATACGGTTTGGTGTGATGCGTTTCACACCCGATTGCTTAGCCAGTAGCTCAGCATCCGCCTGCGTCATTTCGACAACAACGGCATTGTTTGCTAACGTAAATTGTTTTTTAACATCAATGCTAGCACCCACGGCACGTGCCTTGCCTAATACAGATGTTTGGCGCTGCTTTAAGAAACCCTGATAAGCACGCACCTTATGTGCCGATGTATCCAAGCGCTCATTAACCATTAACGAACGAGATTCAGTAACCGCTGTTGCAGTAAAGCCCTGAATGTCACCTTGGTAACTCGCGACTGGCTCTTCAGTCATTTGAACGATATAAGTTTGAACACCTGTCACACCCTCTTGAGGCTGGAACACATGTTCTGGTTGTTGATTTTGATAATGTTGATTTAAACGCTCAACACTGCCCTTTAATAAGCTTGGATGATCAGCAATTTGTTTTTGTTCTTGATACTTTGCGATATCTTCAGCTGTAAATGTTGGCTGATAAAAGCCTTTGTCTGACACTTTATTAAAGCCCGGCTCTGCCGCAGCATAACCTGAAGTACCTACATACAATGCTGTAAGTACTGCAACTGAGCTCTTTTTCAAGTGTGCTATTTTATTATTGCTAGGTTGCATATGATTCCCACTGATTTAATTTAAAACAGCTTTGCTTACGCAAAAGCTGAGACACTAAATTCTATTAGCAGACAGACATATACAGGCGGCGTTATGAAGGGTCAAACTGTGAGGTATACATTTCAGACACAAAATTAACACCATGTAAACATCGAAGTGGTGATATATAAAGCGTTGCGGATTATTTATACAAAATGTAGCTTTTTGTAGAAAACACTATTGCAGGAAAAGAAATAATATATAAAAAGAAGCTAGCGAAAGGTTCGCTAGCTTGCTAATTAACTAAAAATTATAACGAATTGAGAAGGTAAAATTTGAATAGTCGTTTACATCTCGATACGCTGCGGTCACTAACCAATCAGCTGTAATCGCATAATTTGCACCGACAGTTACTACATATTTCATATTAAATCATCCTTATTTAAAATCGTGGACAATTTAACAGAGCTAATTACAACCTAAAAATAGGAACAACCCTATTTATAGTAAGTAATGTGTAAGAAAATGTGAGGTTAAATAACCGCAGAAAATTGGTTTTGAGCCGCAGCAGAGGTTGCCGCTTGATAGAAATTAGCAATTCGTTGAGCGCGTTGATCTACTTCCACGTCACGCTTTGCTGTTTTAGTCTCCGATGCACTCACTTGCGAACTATCATCATTAGCAAATTCACGGTTAATTCTAAATGACGCTTGCCCATTTTGCTGCTTATCGTCATCAGACTGAGTCGCTAACTCAGCTTGAGCCGCCGCAAGTTTTTGCGTTGCATCTGCCGCTATAGCACGGTCAGCACCTGAGGGTTCTTGTGGAGCAAGCGCTGCTGCTCGTACAGTTTGCATTTTTTCAATGGTGGCTTTTGGATCCCCCTCGATTTGTGCAACATCGATTTGAACCTCTCCACCAACAGCGTAATTAGTACCATCGGGACCGCGCTGATACTCATAACTTGGCGCACCCGCATATTGCCCACCGACAGATGCATGTGCTTGCTCGTGAATGCGCACTTCAGTATCACGGGCTTTTAATTCCTTTATTTGTTCCGCATCTTGCTGCTCTTGTTCAGCAACTTGTTGCTCTTTTTTTTGTTCTTGCTTTGTTTCTTGTTGCTCTTGTTCCGATTGCTCAGAATCGCCTTGTTGGCGTTCTTGAACTACGGTGTTGTCATCAAGACGGCCTTTCGCATCATAGGTGCCAGCGTCAGTGCCTGGTTGTCTGGCTTTTTCGCCATCGTTTAAAGTTTTATTTTCAGTGTTACTGGGTTTGGTTGCCGTAGGTGCGGGGATTACCTCGCGCAACTGGTTATCACGGCGCGCACTTTCTGTATGCACATTCGCAGTGTTTAAGTTAATGGCCGGATAAGGAGTAACGATGTTCATGATATTTATACTTTAATATCGATTAAAGTGCCCAGTACCTCATCCGCGGTTTGAATGCTATTGATATTCGCCTTGGCATTAAACTCTTCTACTTTTAAGTTGACCAACGACTCATCAATACGCGCGGGTTGTGATACAGGAGGCGTGACTGCTTCATCGGGGCGAGCGGCTTGTAATTGGCGCTGCTGCGCAAGCTGAGCATCATCTTGTTGATCTATTGAGGCACGGCTAATCTCTGCGCTTGCCTTTTCAATACCTTGGCTAGCACGGTTATAACCTTCTACCGCATTATTAAAAACAGAACCGATTGCCATGATGGTCTCCAACAGTGAGATCTAACCGTAATTATCGCTCACAAAACGAACAAAATAAAGTATAATCCCGCTATTTTTATGGCCTCAAGCTAGGTTTTGTTTAACACACTGATTTAAGAGCTGTTATAAATGCCTCTTTGTGAGAAATAAACGGGGCATGGGATGCTTTATCAATTACCTCGTAGTCAAAATTAGGCTGCAGCGCCTGCATTTTCTTAAGAGCACGATAAGGCACTAACGCATCTAAGCGACCAAAAATGCCGACTATAGGCACCGTTAACTGTGCAAACATAGCGCGTAAATCATCGTGCTGTAGTATATCGAGTCCTGCACTTAGCGCCTGCTCTTTGGGAGCGGGGTATTGATTCAATAATAATTTTAGCTGCTTTATATCATCACGAGCAGACTCACTGCCCATAGCTTGAATAGCGAGAAAGCGTTCTATGGTTTTTTCTCTATGGCTCACTAACTGATCTTTAAACGCATTCAGGACGTCCGGCTTAATACCAGGCCAATCATCGTGCTGGGCAAAAAATGGGGTTGATGCTACCAGCACAACTTTGGCCACTTTGTCAGGCCAGTGCGCAGCAATATACAAAGCAAACAGCCCTCCCAGTGACCAACCGACAAGTATTGATCCTTCATTTAGTTCGCTACTGAGCTGCTCTGCCGCAGCATGCAAAGTGTAAGGTGTTGGTATTGACTGTGCGTTACCAAACCCAGGTAAATCTAAGCAGCGAACAGCGCCATCATGAAAAAACGTAAGTTCAGGCATAATGACTTGCCACACACCTTGATTCATTCCCCAGCCATGTAACAACACCATTTCATTTTGCATATTTATAAACTCTCAACCACACTTAGCGCTCATAATAGCGTTTAAAGGAATGAATGCAATGGCGGGCTTAATTCAGGCGTTTAAAGTCGCTTTAGATGCGCTGTTCCCAAATTTTTGTTTGGGTTGCAAGGACCACATTGAAAGTAATCAGTCACTCTGCCCACACTGTATGGATGACCTTGCACTTTTTGACTTAGCACGTCATCCAAACCTTTTACATCGCCCCGATATTTGTGACGCTTTTCCTGACTGTCATTTTGATCATCTCATTGCCTGTGCGTGGTATCAAGCACCCTATAAACAATGGCTCATACAGTTAAAATTTAACAATCAACAGCATTATAAAGTGGCTTTACAGCAAATCATAACCAAACAGCTGCAGCATGCCCTTGCAGCAAACACACACTGGCCTGATGTATTTATCATAATGCCGTTACATAAAAGGCGTTTTTTATCGCGTGGCTACAACCAAGTAAGCCAAACGTGGTTACCGGTTCTAGAGGGCTTACAGCAAGACGTTATTACGCCTCTTCATAAACAAAAAGCCACCCAGCCACAATCAAAACTAAGTAAAACAAAACGGGTAAAGAATGTAAAAAATGCGTTTGTATGTCAGCAAGATCTGACAGGGAAATCGGTGGCTATTGTTGATGATGTGATGACCTCTGGTGCTACATTAAACGCAGCAACAGAGGCATTAAAACAGGCAGGGGCCAAACAAGTATGGGCAATCCTTACGTGTTTGACTCCCCTTAATTAGTCACCCGATGCACTAAATGCATGACCAAAGAACAATGCATTACTTAGTAATCGGCTTGTTCCATACCAGTAACCTCGAAAAACGGGGTTATCAGTCATACCAATCACACTGCCTTTTCCGTAAGAGTGCGCAATTAAACCTGCAGCACCGACTACCTGCTCCACATTGACATCATCGGTAAAGCCTGCAAGTAATGGCGTGTCTGTATAAGTAAGCACATTAACAAATGGTGCTTCCGATTTTTCAAGTAACCAAGTGCTATTTTTAAATACAGGTAAGGTATTGCGCTCAAGCGAGAACGTCAGTGGGTGCGATAAGTCAACGTGAGTATTAAAGATGGCACCTGCAATGCGTTGGCGCCCTGCTAAGTCATCTTTATCGGCATAAGTAAGGCCTTTTGTATCAAATGCACTTGCAACATCACGGCGTGACAAATAATTCGCTTTTAATAGTTGCTGATCCGCTAAGAATTTTGCACCGCCTTTATGGCCCCAGATTACCCCGCCTTTACGAACCCACGCTTTTATTGCAATTTTAGTCGCATCATCAAGGCGATTATAATTACCATGCGCAAGCACAATATGGCTGTACTTATCGAGGTTAATATTATCTAAACGCTCCATTTCAATAATACTCGGGGCAATATCAACAAAGCGATCAAGGTAATACCACACTTCGCCAAGCTCATACTGGCTGGTTCCTTCGCCACCAATAAGCAGTACCTTAGGTGCTTTAACAACAGCCATAGAACGAGACCCTAAATCAGCCCCTTTCACTGTTAAACCAGAGCTGATGGGAACAATTTCAATACCGAAATCTGTTTGTGCTTGGTTTAAATAACGCACCCAATTAGGGTCTGTTTGAATACCGGCTGGTAATAAAATACTGCCTGGCTCAAAAGCAACCTCACCTGCGGGTGTTTTTGCTGTAAGTGAACTAAGCGCAACACGTGCTTGAACACCTTGCTTAAGTAAGTTATTTAACATTTTAGGAGCAAGGTAGTCATCCCACTTAAATGCATAAGCATAGCTTTGTGGTAACGCAGCGAAGCTTGATTTAACCGTTTTCTGCCACGGCATTTTTGCAATGTTTAAGCCCCAATTGCTGCTCACTTTGGCAAACTCTAAATTAAATGCATGGGCCAATGTCCAGCCCGAAACATCATAAAAAGTATTGTCAACAAAGCGTTGTTGCTCGCTAAAAATCGCTTTTACTAAACGAAATTGTGGCTGTGCTAATGGCACGTAGTAGCTTTTTTCAGAAAAGCTCTGACCATTCACTTTTAAGGGCTCTTCAAGCAGATACGCATTGATTTGGTGTTGCTTTAACACGTCTAAAAAATACGCCATGCGGCTATTATCAGCGCCGCCTTTTACCACATAGCCTTTAAAATCTTCATCGCCAGCAAGATCCGTAGCTTTAGTGTAAAACTCAGCTTGATAGTCTAGTAAGTCTTGGCGATTATCAATCGCTGCTTGGAATGTAGATAAGCTCGTTAACAGTTGATTTTTAATAGTAAATGGAAAACTCAACGGGCCGTTAATTGTTTCTTGTAAGTGCCCACGAGAACTTGCTTGTTCAAATAAAATACCCACGCCACCATTTACATCTGGGTAGGTTGACCCCTTGCCATAGTAAAAATCGTCAAAGCTTTCTTCAGTAAAATACAGCGCATTATGCTCATCAAGCGTCTTTGCATGATAATTTGCAATTGCTTTCGTTAATGTCACATTTTCTTCTGGTGTAATTGGGTGTTTACGCGTTGGTATTCCCGGTTGAAAGAAGAATGTGCTATTTGGGCCCATTTCATGAAAGTCAGTTAAAATATTAGGCTTCCAGTGATGGAACTGGGCAATACGCGCACGTGACTCAGGGTGTTGTAGTAACAACCAGTCACGATTTAAATCAAAAAGATAATGGTTAGTACGGCTGCTCGGCCAGCTTTCACGGTGCTCACGTGTTTCAGGGTCCGATGATAAGTTCATGCCTCGATTGCTATTTGCCCAATTCGCAAAACGCGCTAAGCCATCAGGATTCAAAGAAGGGTCTAATAGAATAACGGTGTTGTTTAATAAGGTGTCAATTTCAGGCCCTTGTGCCGCTGCAAGATAATAAGCAACTAATAGCGATGCGTTGCTACCTGAAGACTCATTGCCATGCACACTGTAACCCATCCACACAACCGCAGGTTGCTTGCTTGAGTCAGTATTTCCACCGCTTAAGCGAGCTAAATGTGCTTTACGAATCTGCTCCACTTGGCCTAATTTATCTGGCGCAGTAATCGTTAACATGACCAAGGGTCGCTGCTCGTGCGTCCGGCCAATTACTTCAATGTTAATACGCTCACTTTTGTCTGCCAATATTTGCATATACTGAACAAGTTGATCATGGCGTACATGCCACTCGCCCACTTCGTAACCTAAAACCTCTTGCGGGGTTGGAATAAGCGGATCAAATTTCACATCTTCTTCAAAATAATAGGAAAGTGGTTTTGCTAATGCTGAAAAACTCACTAGCATGGTTAATATTGTTATTATTAAACGCATAGATAGCACCTGTTATTGTTTGATGTTTTCACGCTACCATTCGATAAAATAGATGCAACTTTTTACGCTCAACACTGGCGACAACACGATGAGCGGAGTATGATAGGCAGTATCCGAGTAATTTAGTCAAGTATAGTTCGTTTTATGATTTCTATTTCTGAATCTGCACAATCTCATTTTGCTAAACTTTTAGCAGACCAAGCTGAACAAACTAACATTCGTGTGTTTGTTGTAAACCCAGGTACTTCGCAAGCTGAGTGTGGTGTTTCTTACTGCCCTGAAGACGCAGTTGAAGCAAGCGACATTCGTTTACCATTTAATGGTTTTGATGCCATTGTTGATGCAGAAAGTGCTCCATTCTTACAAGAAGCTGAAATCGATTTTGTGACTGACAAAATGGGTACTCAGCTAACGCTTAAAGCACCGAATGCAAAAGCACGTAAGCTGACCGACGATGCGACGCTTCAAGAACGTGTTCAACATATGCTTGAAACCGAAGTTAACCCGCAACTTGCTAACCACGGTGGCCAAGTAAGCCTTGTGGAAATTACAGCCGATGGTATTGCAGTACTGCAATTTGGTGGTGGCTGTAATGGTTGTTCAATGATCGATGTGACGTTAAAAGAAGGCATCGAAAAAGAAATGATCGCTAAATTTGATGAGATCACAGGGGTGAGAGATATTACTGATCACAACCCGGGTGAGCACTCATACTACTAATTAGCGCTTAAGATGCTTAAGCAGTGGGTTTTTCGCTTAGGTAGCGACCCCAAATTAAGCCTAAAACGCTTTCTTCGCGGCTTAGCACTGTTTGTGCTAGCCGTGATATTCATTGCTATCGGCTATTATGGACCCGCAATTTTCCAGCTTGTGGGGCTTGTCATTTTAGCTGTTGCATTGTTTTTTGCATTTTGGGGCTACTTAGGTATTTTTGCGAACCGTTTCGCACAAGTGCTTAAGCGTACATCCCCTAAAGATGATGACCCTGACCTGTGGAAATAACCACTCAAATTAACAACTGTTGTTGCTTAACCATTGCGCGATAACGTAGCCATAACGTAATGCCACGCAATAACATAAAGCTTGTCATAGCGAACCATAATCCATGATTTTGCCAGTCGCTTACCAACCAAAATAACCCAAAGAAACCAAATGTCGCGCTTATTAGCATGGTATTTCGCATGTCTTTTGCGCGTGTTAAACCAACAAATACACCATCGAATAAAAAGCACCCCATAGCCGCAATGGGCAATATAATGACCCAAGGTAAGTAGTGTGTAGCCATACTGACAACCTCAGGCACATCGGTTAAAAGGCGAATAATAGCGCCACCAAACACTAAAAAAATCAGACTATAAAAGAGCGCAAAGAGTCCTCCCCAGAACAAGCTTAAATTCACCCAAAGTTTGATCTGTTCAACACTCTGCTCCCCTTTAGCTTTGCCTACTTTTGCTTCGCTCGCATAAGCAATACCATCTAAAGCAAAACTCACCAACATCAGAAAGTTCAGCAATACGGCATTAGCTGCTAATGTTGTTTCACCGATTCTAGCGCCATAAAAAGTCATAAAGCTAAAGCACAATTGCAGTGCCAGTGAACGAATGAAAATATCGCGGTTTAAATTAAGCAGCTCGCCTATTTTAGCTACGCTTAACCATGCTTTAACGGCCAAATTAATACCTTGCTTTTTAGCAAGTTGTAACACCAGAAAAACAGCAAAACCGAATGCGATATAATCGGCAATAAGCGAGGCCCAAGCCGCGCCCGCCACTCCCCAATTAAGAAAAACCACAAAGTAAATATCGAGCACAATATTTGTGATATTGGTAATTAATAATAAATAAAATGGACCTCGTCCATAATGTACACCAAGCATCCACCCTAATAGCACCAAATTACACAGGGCCGCTGGCGCACTAAAAATACGAACAGAAAAATAGCTATACGCCTGTTCTAACACAGCTTGATTGGCATTTGACAAGTAAGCCATTAAGGATTGAATTGGTGTGCTGAGCGCGATTAATAACAACGCAACCCCAGTTGCAAGCAACAAACTACGCTTTAACAGTTCACCTAGCAAAGTAAGGTCATTTTTACCGTAAGCTTGTGCCACCAGCCCCGTCGTACTCATTCTTAAAAAGCCTGCCAGCCAAAATAGTAACGAAATAACCGTAGAGCCTAATGCTATCCCCGCCAAGTAGTGAGCACTTCCTAAGTGACCAATCACGGCAGTATCAACTAATCCTAACAGTGGGACAGTAATATTTGATAAGATCATTGGACCGGCTAATAACAGCAAACTTTTATGGTGTGCCTTATGACGTTTAAGAAAATGTTTCATGTAATTTTTGCAGTCCTGTTAGGTTTATCAATGCGTGCCCACGGCGCCGTTATTTTACAGTATCATCATGTGAGTGAAACCCTTCCTGCGGTCACCAGTGTCAGCAGTGAAACATTTATAAAACACATGCAGTATTTAAAAGATCATCACTTTACTGTAGTGCCATTAAATGAGCTAATTAGTTCACTGCAATCTGGCAAAGAATTAACCGATAAAACCGTCGCAATTACCTTTGACGATGGTTATAAAAACAATTATGAACAAGCCGCGCCAATTCTTGAGAAGTTCGGCTACCCCTACACTATTTTTGTTAATCCTAAACTGATTGATGAAGGTAAAAGCTATGTCATGACATGGCAGCAATTAAAAGCGCTTTCTAAAAAAGGGGCACTTATTAGTAATCACACCCAAACGCATAATTACATGCATTTAAAGCAACAGGGTGAAACTGACGCACAATGGCAAGCACGGACTAAAAACGACATTCTCGCAGCACAAAAGCGTATCAAAGAAGAGATTGGTCATGACTATAAATACGTAGCCTATCCCTATGGCGAATTTAATAATTCACTTCAAGCACTGGTTAAGTCAATTGGCTTTGTTGGTATTGGTCAACACTCAGGTGCGGTGGGTATTCATTCTGACTTTACCCGTTTACCACGCTTCCCTGCATCAGGCTTTTACTCAAAACTTGATACATTATCGACAAAATTAGCGTCACAGGCTTTCACTATCAAAGCGTTAAATTACTCAGACAGTGTTACTAACGAGAATCCACCTAGCTTAAGTATTCAATTTGATATGCAAGACTTTCATAAAAGCCAATTTGCGTGCTATGTCTCGGGGATTGGTCAAGCAGACTTAAATTGGACAAGCAAAGACACGGTGCAAATTATCTCGCCAGCTAAATTGAAAAGTGGCCGTTCACGTTTTAATTGTACGGCCCCTTCGATTGAGAAAAAAGGCAGCTATTATTGGTTTTCACAGCCTTGGGTGATCACACCTTAACGGCCTGCTTAAGCATTTGCGCGGTAATTTTATCAAGACGCACAATTTCATGAGCCGCATCCAGCTCGATAGCGGCTTTTGGCATGCCCCACACCACTGACGATAACTCGTCTTGAGCAATTGTATAAGCACCCGCTTGTTTTAATGCCAGTAACCCTTTCGCGCCATCACTCCCCATGCCAGTGAGTAACGCGGCAATCGTGGCTTTTGGACACGCAACCAATAACGAATTAAACAATACATCCACTGCAGGTCGATGGCGATTAACTAATTCAGATGTATCGAGTTGGCAATACAAAGCAGAACCTTGTTTTACAATACTTAAATGTTGATCGCCCGGTGCAATGTAAGCCCAACCGGGGCGTAATTTATCACCGTGCTCTGCCTCTTTGACATTAATTTTACAGGTACGATCCATACGCATAGCAAACGAAGTGCTAAATACTGGCGGAATGTGCTGCGTAATGACAATAGGTGGACATTGCTCAGGCATACGCACCAAAACCTCTTTAATTGCCTCGGTGCCACCTGTCGAAGCACCAATCGCCAGCACACTATTTGCTTTAAATTGTAAGGTTGATAAGGCGCTATCGGCTTCTAGGCTCTGCTCCTTGAATGCGCGAACCCGAGCACCAGCCGCTGTACGTATTTTTTGATGTAATAAATGCGCATACCGCTGCAAACTTTGAGACACGTTAGCAGTCGGTTTTGCTATAAAATCAACCGCTCCCGTTTCAAGCGCTTCGAGGGTAATGGGCGATCCCTTTTGTGTTAATGTTGATATCATTACCACCGGCATAGGCCGTAGACGCATTAAGTTTTTAAGAAAACTTAAACCATCCATTTTGGGCATTTCAATATCAAGCGTTAACACGTCAGGGTTGAGGCGTTTTATTTGTTCTCTCGCTTCGTAGGGGTCTTCTGCAGACCCCACAACGTGAATATCATCTGCTTGCTCAAGAATCTCTTTAAGCAATCCGCGTATCAAAGGAGAATCATCAACAATAAGGACTTTGATCATATGCTCTCCTAAAATAGCTCAATATCCGTTTTTGCATCTTGTTGCTCAATTTCGTGTAAGTATTTAACTTCACGTTCTTCAAGTTTATCTGTATGTAGTTCACGTAGCTTTTTCACCTGTGCTTTTCCCGTTTGCGGATCAAAGATGATCTTACGAGGCCAAGGTCCACCTACATCGTGAGATACTAAATCTAAACCCTCTTCAAGTACATAAGCATTTGCAAAACGAATATTACCCACCCCGATATCTGTCATGGAACGAATAATTTTACCCCCGCCGAATAACTTTACTTTTAAGTTTCGTTTTGAGGCACCATTTTTCAGAATTTCATTGATCAAGTACTCCATAGCCCAGTTGCCATAACGGCAATTAAGACTATGCGCATTGGCGGGATCAACGCCTTTTTCAATCGGTAACATAAAGTGATTCATGCCACCAATGCCTAACCCATCATCGTAGATACACGCTGCAATACAAGACCCTAACACCGTGGTGATGAGTTCATCCGATTTTGAAACATAGAATTCACCCGGCAATACTTTCGCTATCACCTTTTGCCTGCGGTTATCCCAAAAGCGTTTTACATGCTCAAACCCTGGTAAAACTGCTTTATAATGAGTGTTCATAGACCACCTTTTGGTAGATCGTTTGGCCTAAATTCTTAAATTCTCTGTGATCTTTGCCGAGTGTCTCTGAGTGCCCCAAAAATAAATGGCCTGAGTTACTAAGTAACTCATAATAGCGTCGAAAGAGTGTATCTTTGGTCGACTTATCAAAGTAAATCACCACATTGCGACAAAAAATCATATCAAAAGGACCTTTCATTGGCCAACTTTGCAGTAAGTTTAAGCGCTTAAAAAAAATGTTTTTTTGTAGCGCTGGTTTCACTTTATAAAGCTGTCCATCGTGGCTTTTTAGAAACCAACGTTTAAGCTGACTGTCTTCTAAGCCATTTACATTCGCAGCCGTGTAAGTGCCTGCTTGTGCTTTCGAAAGCACATTAGAGTCAAGATCGGTGGCCAGTATTTTCACATCCCAATCTTTTGGAAATAAATCACTTAGGGTCATTGCAATTGTGTAAGGCTCTTCACCTGTAGAGCACCCAGCCGACCAAACACGTACTCGCTTGCTCTTCGCATTAGAAACGAGCAGCTTAGGTACAATGGTATTTTTTAAGTAACTAAAGTGATGAGGCTCACGAAAGAAAGAGGTTAGGTTGGTGGTAATTGCATTAATAAACTCGCTAAACTCATGCTCTTTATGCTCTTCTAAGTAATCTAAGTACTCTTTAAAGCTTTTAAGCTTATGAAGCCGTATACGCCTTGCTAGGCGTGAATACACCATTTCTCGTTTATGTTCAGCAAGCACAATACCGCAAGCATCATATACCTGTGACGAAATGTTTTTGAAATCACTGTCTGTCAGTAAAAACTCTTTCATGTCTGGACCCACTAGCCTCAAAGAGTGCGCGCATTATAGTCAAACCATTAACTTAAGTGGTTAATCAGTCCCGCGGGTAAAAACAGCGAGACGATCATAAGCGTGTTAAGCATGATTGCACCGATACGTAAGGTAACCCACTGCAGGTAAGCGGTTACTCATGGTCCCCTTACCTTGGTCACCTTGCCGTGTCTTTTTGCTCAATAAGCTGTGTTAGTTCACACCATTGACATTCACTATGGTGAAACGGCAAGCGTATTAAAACTCTTCCCACTCATCGCCTGGATCAACAAAGTTATTTCCTTTGGGAGCTGAGCGCCCAGACGGGCTCGATTGTTTAATCGGTGACGCTGTCACTCTGCTTGTGATGTCTGTTTCCTCTTGATTCGATAGCGAGAAGAAGTTAAGCAAGCGGCGCATATCATTGGCTTGTTCTGCCATTGATTCACCTGCTGCAGATGCCTGCTCAACAAGCGCCGCATTTTGCTGTGTCATTTCATCCATTTGTGCAATGGCTTTATTTACTTGCTCAATACCTGAGCTTTGCTCTTCCGATGCCTGCGCAATATCCGAAATCATGGCCGTTACGCGTTGTACCGCTGTGACAATTTCTTGTAACGTTGAACCTGATTCATTCACCAATAATGTGCCATCTTCAACTTTGCCGACACTGTCGCGAATAAGCTCTTTAATTTCTTTTGCCGCAGCAGCTGAGCGCTGTGCAAGATTACGCACTTCACCCGCAACAACCGCAAAGCCACGCCCTTGTTCACCAGCACGTGCAGCCTCTACCGCGGCATTTAATGCAAGTAGATTAGTTTGGAAGGTAATTTCATCAATTACACTGATGATATCTGCTATCTTCTTACTCGATTCATTAATAGCCGACATACTCGTTACGGCACGGTTGACAACCTCACCTCCTTTTTGTGCCTTGCTACGAGTCTCTTCGGCAAGCTCGTTAACCTCTTTTGCATTATCGGCATTTTGACGAACTGTACTGGTCATCTCTTCCATACTTGATGCTGTTTCTTCAAGCGAAGATGCCTGCTCTTCAGTACGTTGACTTAAGTCTGCATTGCCTTGCGAGATTTCTTCTGCACCACTGGCCACCAGTGTCGCTGATGTATTTATGCGGTTAATAACCTCCGTTAACTTATCAGCCGTGGCATTCGCATCGCGTTTTAATTTATCAAATGAACCTTGGTACTCTTGTTCAATACGCTTAGATAAATCACCATTAGCCATAGCATCAAGCATATTGGCAGTGTCTTTTACGGCATCATCTACAATACCCACTAAGCTATTTAGACCCTGCGCTAAACGTAAGAAGAAGCCTGTTTTACCCGCAATTTCAACTCGTGCCTCTAAATCACCTTTACCTGCAGCGGTTACCAGACCGGCGATTTCTTTCTCGATAGCAACTTCTGCGGTTCTATCTTCCCACTCAACAACCGTTCCAATTCGTTCGTTTTCAGGGGTAAAAATAGGGTTAGCTACCAAACCAAAAGTACGTCCACCTACTTGAATCTCAGTGCTGTAGGTATCACTCAGTTTTGATAATAAATTACGTTGATGTGCAGGGTTTTTATGGAACACATCAATATTCTGACCGAGTAAATTACTGCTGTTAAAGTTAGGCAGGTCTTTACGAAGATCGCTCTCTGCCACTTTCATCATATTGAGCACCGCTTCGTTCATATAGATGATGTCGTTATTCGCATCGGCAATCATGGTGTTAGTGCCTACGCGGTCAAGCGCGCGACGTACGCGTAGATTCTCTTCAGCTTCACGCTTTTCGGCTTCTGCTTTATTGACACTGTCAGTGATATCTTGCCATTCAACAATTGTCCCTAAACGCTTACCCGACGAATTAACCCAAGGGGTTGCAATCAAGCTAAAAATAAGACCCGCTAAGCGCAGCGTCGTTTTATAGGGTTCAGATAAATTCTTTAGTAATTCACGTTGATGTGAAGGATGCTTATGAAAATCATCAACACAGGTGCCAATTAAATTTTCAACAGAAAAGCTAGGCAGCACTGTTTTCAATGCGGCTTCACGTGCTTTGAGCATTTGCTTCACTTGCTCATTTACAAACACTATTTCTAAATCATTGTTAGCCATCATCACATTTGCTTGGCATACACGCAGTGCATTTGACAGGTCAGCATCACGTTTAGATTGTTTTTCAAGCTCCTTCTGTGCAGTGATATCGCTGGCGAATTTAATCACTTTGACTACGCTACCATTGCTATCAATAATTGGGTTATAGGTTGCTTGGATCCAAATTTCTTTGCCGTTTTTACCGAACCGTTTAAATTCATCCGAAATAAATTCACCGCTGCGCAAGCGCTGCCAAAACTGTTGGTATTCGGGACTTTGTGCATCTTCTTCTGCAATAAACATTGAATGATGTTGACCCTGAACTTCTTCTAGCCGATAGCCCATGGCATTTAAAAAATTTGCATTGGCAGTAATGATCGACCCAGACGGTTGAAACTCAATCACTGCAAGCGATTTATTTAATGCTGCAACAACCAAATCATTATTTGACTCAACATTTTTAGGACTGCTAAACCATCCCATACCCTTCACCTTCTTGTTAATCTACCCAATTAAATGTCCATTGTTTTTTGTAGGTCGAGTAACGCGACCATTTTTTCACCCACATTTACTAACCCCGCAACGTACTGTGCGTTATCTGAGTCAGATAGATGTGGCACTGCTTTTGCCTCATGCTCAGCAATGCTATAGACATCCGAAACAGCATCAACAACGATGCCTATAATTTTACTTGCGTTCTCTAACTCTACTTTCAGTACAATCACCACTGTGAGTGGCCCATACTCAATAGCCGGAATACCAAATCGCAACCGCAAATCAACAATAGGCACTATCGTGCCACGTAAGTTGATCACCCCCTTGACGAAATCGGGTGAGTTTGGAATAACCGTTATTTCTTCCCAACTGCGTATTTCTTGCACAGTTAAAATATCTACACCGTACTCTTCTTCAGCCATAAAGAAGGTTAGAAACTGTTTAACATCTTGGTCTTGCTCAATATTCAGCTTATTATGTAGGTCATCGTGTGCTGCAATCATGACGCCTCCAAGTTAGCTTTTGACTCTATTATTAGCTCTTGACTGCCGGGCTTTCTAAGCCCTGATAACTTAATTAAGCCACTAATATCAACAATGAGTGAAACGCGGCCATCCCCTAAGATTGTTGCCCCTGAGACGCCATCGACCTTTTGATAATTCGCCTCTAAGCTCTTAATAACAACCTGTTGCTGGGATAATAAGTCATCAACCAATAAACCAATTTTTTGGTTGTCACTTTCCACCACCACCAGTAAGGTTTTATCCAGTGTTTCAATCGCACCTTGATGATTAAAAATACTGTATAGACGTAAAATCGGGATGTATTCATCGCGTAGCCGCAACACATCCAAATCTTTTCCAACTCGACTGACCTTCGTGATATCGATTTGCAACGATTCAATAATCGAAATAAGTGGAATAATGTAGGTATGCTCAGCCACACGAACAAGTTGACCATCTAATATAGCCAGCGTGAGTGGTAAGCGAATGGTGAACGTTGAACCAACACCTGGGGCAGACGACACTTCAACGGAACCACTCAAGGCTTCAATATTTCGTCTAACCACATCCATACCAACACCGCGACCCGACAAGTCGCTCACTTGGTCAGCCGTTGAAAAGCCGGGTAAGAAAATTAGTTCGTTAACTTCATTATCAGACAGATCGTCGGCTTCTGATATCAAGCCATTTTTAATGGCTTTTTCGCGAATTTTGGTGGTATTGAGGCCTTGTCCGTCATCCATAATTTCAATGACAATATTGCCACCTTGATGAAAGGCATTAAGCGTCACGGTACCAACCGGATTTTTACCGGCAGCAACACGTTTATCGACCGTTTCAAGGCCATGATCAAGCGAGTTTCTAACCAAATGCACCATCGGGTCAGAAATCTTCTCCATCACCGTTTTATCTAACTCAGTTTGCTCACCAAGTAGTTTCAGTTCGACTTGTTTGTCTAGTTTTTGCGAAATATCGCGGACTAAACGAGGAAAACGACTGAACACAAAACTAATAGGCAACATTCTGATACGCATAACACTTTCTTGTAAATCGCGGGTGTTATGTGCCAGTTGAGCCAGCCCCTCTTGCAACGATGCAATCGTGGCTTCAGTAATTTCTTGCTCACCTAATTGAGTCAGCATAGCTTGCGTGATGACTAACTCACCAACCATGTTGATTAAGGAGTCAACTTTATCAATACCAACACGGATTGAGGTGGATTCGGTGTTGGTTGTTGTTGATTTTACAGCAGAGACTTTCTTTACTTCGGCATCGGGCTTGGTGGCTGCTTTTTCATTTTTGTTGTCAGTTTCAACCTGCGTTGATGGCGCCGCGCTCACAGCGACTTCATCACCAAATAAACCGCCGCATAAGGTAATCGTAATATCGGCGTCATCCTCAACCCATTCGAAAATTTCTTCGATACAACTCTGGTCTTTTTCTGTGGTTAAGAAAAAACGCCACGACAAAAAGCAATCTTCGGGGGCGAGGTCGGTAATATCAGGAACAGCATCTTGAAACGCTTGAGTTTCTAAGTCACCTAACTCAGCTAATTCACTGATCATGTACAGCGGTTCATTGCCGGTTTTAAATAAGTGATGATGTGGTTTAAAATCGATTTGGAAAGTATTAATACTGTTTTCGCTGAGTGGCTCCTGCACAGGCTCTGCCACTTTACTTGCCGCACGCATACCGAGTATTTCTTCGAATTTGATTCGCAGTTCATCCGCTTCGGTTAAGTCGGGTTGCTGCTCTGCTTGCAATGCTCTAAGTAAAGCTCGTAAACAATCTACTGATTTTAGTAATAAGTTTACATGTTCAGCCGTTAAATCTCGTGAACCTTCCCGAATTTGGTCTAACAGCGTTTCTAAAACATGGGTAAAATCAGCAACAGAATTAAAGCCAAATGTACCACTGCCCCCTTTAATAGAATGCGCGGCACGAAAAATAGTGTTGATTGTTTCTGAGTCTTCTTCGCCCGGAACTAAGTTTAATAACTCAGCCTCCATAGCATCCAGTCCTTCAAAGCTTTCTTCGAAAAACACTTCATAAAATTGGCTTAGATCTATACTCATGCCCCGCTCCTATTGTTAGCGAATCACTTTTTTTAAAACCGCTAACAATTGCTCAGGATTAAATGGTTTAACAATCCATCCCGTTGCCCCCGCTGCTTTTCCTTCGGATTTTTTATCAAGGCCAGACTCGGTCGTTAGCATCAATAAAGGGGTAAATTTATAGTTTGGTAAACTACGTAATTCACGTATGAGCGTAATACCATCCATCACTGGCATATTCACATCGGATATAACGGCATCGAAACCTTGCTGTTTAGCTATGTTCAACGCCTCACTGCCATCTTTTGCTTCCGTGACTTCAAAGCCTGCTTTTTTTAGCGTAAAACCTACCATTTGTCGCATAGATGCAGAGTCATCAACAGCTAAAATTCTTTTCATAAAAACCTCTTAATTGGTATTCTCAAGTACAAGATAATGACTTAAGCCCAAACTATTTATTGCCTCTTGCAACGGCTTGCTTTCGCCTACCCAAATAATTTTGTGTTGGACTGAAAGCAAATGCTTTTGTAATGAACATAACAGCTGAATTGAGGCCGTATCGGCACGAGTCACCTCACTAATATCAAGGCAAATATCATCGTTTGCTGACAACTCTTGCAACAAATCTTGATGTAGTGATTCGACTTGAGTGATGGCTAATTCAGTAGGAAGCTTCAACATTACTGGCACTTTCCCTGCTTAAAACAATTCATAACAAAAGCTTAGACCGAGTTATTAAAATTGCCATTAATTGAATTAAAAAATTGTAAAATTTTTTAGTAGCTTACATGTTGAAATCAAAAAAGGGAGCAATCGCTCCCTCGAAAATAATCACACTTGTCTATACAGATACTTAGTGATAATAATCTGCAATTTTTTTAAACTCTTCTGTTAACGTACTGGCGTTAATAAGCGGAACATTGCCCTGTTTAAACTCGGGCTTGAAAATTGCGCGTACCGCGCCATCGGGGTCAACCATCACGACTGACGCACTGTGATCAACAGCATATTCTTGCTCATCACTGTCATTAATCGCGTAAATGAGCCCTAAATCTCTAACAAAGGGAAAGAGCTGTTTATGAGGGCCTGATACGGCTAAAAAATCAGGGTTAAAATAATCAATATAGGCTTTGCGTTTTGCGGTGGTATCTCGTTTTGGATCAACCGCTACAAACCACACTTGTACCGTGTAATCTTGGCTCAGCTGCTGTTGCACACTGGTCAATTTAGCCAACGTCATTGGGCAAATATCAGGGCAACTTGTGTAACCTAAAAAGACTAAATTCCAATGACCTTTGAAGCGACTATTATCGGCGGTGTCGCCATGCTGATCAATCAATGTAAATGACTTAACAGGCTTGGCTTGCTGATACACCAGCGCATCCACATCGGGAGGTGATTTTTCGGGGCTACAGCCCGTTAAAAAAAACACCACTCCCAAACAAAGTGCCACTAAAAAACGCGTCATAAAAGCAACCATTTATCAATAAATAAGGCGATAAAGAGTAGCATTAAATGCACAATTGAAAAACGAAATAAGTCCATCGCGGTATCATCTTTCCCACCCAGTTTTAGCTTTAATGCTTTATAAACGAAAATGGCATTTAACGCACTTGCCGCCATTAAGTATATGCCCCCTGACATACCAATTAAATAAGGTAATACACACACCAATGCCAGTAAAACAGAGTAAGCGACCACACATGTTTTACAAAATTCGATACCATGAGTAACGGGTAACATCGGAATTTTTGCGCGCTCATAGTCACTTTTACGCGCAATCGCTAACGCCCAGAAGTGAGGCGGAGTCCAGGTAAAAATAATCATAACAAGTAGCCAAGGCGCTGCCGCCATATGACCCGTTTCAGACACCCACCCTAATAAGGGTGGCATAGCACCGGCCAGCCCCCCTATAACAATATTTTGGGGTGTGGCACGCTTTAAAAAAGAAGTGTAAATAAATGCATAACCCACTAACGCAAAAAGTGTCAGTATCGCCGTTAAGGTGTTTGCCCAAATGATCAACATCATAAAGCCTGCAGTACCAATAGCAGCTGCAAAACTTAAAGCATGTTGCTTGCTCAAACGCCCCTTAGCGACAGGACGGTGGCGAGTACGCGCCATCTTGCTATCAATTTCACTATCAACAACATGATTAATCACCGCAGCAGCGGCTGAGAGTAAACCTATACCCAACAAACTTGCCAATTGAACAAAAAGACCTCGCCCCATATCAGGAGCAAGTGCTAAACCAACCCATGCGGTGAGAACAAGCATCGCAACGACTTTAAATTTGCTAATCGCAAGATAGTCTTTTAACAACGCATGACCATGAGAAAATATTGATTTTTCAGTACGTAATGTTAAGGCCATTATCGCCTCCTAAGTTCTTGCTTTTAAGTGGAAACATAGTCTAACCATTGTTAATAACAACATGGCTGCCATTAAGTTATGAGCAAGCGCTACGCTTAAAGGGAAATGCCAATGAACAACCGCAAGGCCTAAACAGATTTGACACAGTAAGGCTATTAACACGGTGACCGTGCAATGCTTTATTTTTCGAGAATAAGAGTGCGAATAGATACGCCACATAATGAGTGCCAATACAACACAGGTAACAAGGGCCCAAATACGGTGTAATAAGTGAATAGACATACGTGCCTGCTGCGATAAAACACCATATTCATAAGTACTGTGTTCAAGTGGCAGTTGAAAAACGCTCTTTAACGAGAAAGGTTGAGCATAACTGCACAATGGCAACCCATTGCAGTGCGGTGCCGCATAATTAGCCGCAAGCCACCCTCCTAAGGCAATCTGAAGTATCAGGACGACTAAGCCAATCAAGGCTAATCGGTAATATGGCCGAGCTCCTGCATCCCCACCCACAATGGGTTTTGTGGTTAGCCTCAAGTACAACAAGAACACTAAAGACAAAATACTGAATCCCCCAAGCAAATGCCCCATCACCACTAATGGTTGTAAGTTCATGGTAACGGTCCACATACCTAGCGCGGCTTGAAATACCACTAACAAAAGGAGCAGTAACGTTAACTTAACTGGGGTAGTTGGGTATTGGCGTTTTAACCAAGCCAAAACAAACAAAGCCAAAATAAATAACCCAAGCGCACCGGCAAAATAACGATGGATCATTTCTTTCCACGCTTTTGCCGCTTCAAACATCATATCTGGGTAGTTTTGTTCAACATGTAGTAATGCTGTTTCGTGCTTTGGCACCGTTAAAAACCCATAGCAACCGGGCCAGTCCGGGCAGCCTAAACCTGCATCACTGAGCCGTGTATAAGCCCCCAGTCCAACGACTAACACCGACATAAAACACGTAATTAAGACTAAATATTTATAATTTTTATACATCTTTTGCATCCTTACTGAGCTTTAACTTGAACGCGCATAATTAAGTAGTTTTTTTAGATCTTTCAGTAACCCTTTTTGAATTAATCTGTTTTGTTCTGGCTCATCAGTGTAAGGATAGTGCAGTACCACCAAGCCCATATGATCGACCAAATATAAATCTCCCGCTTTAAGCGCTGAGTTTTCATCTAATTGTCGCCAACTAGTGGCTATATCTTGCTGATTTGTAAGAACGGCAACATCAACCTTTTGCTGATTCTTACCCAAGGCAATATGAAGGTTGTCTAAGCTGGCTAACTGGGCTTCACAAACCGAGTGACAGCTTTTTGGGTAGTTAAGCGCAATCGTCCATGGTTTCGGATCGCCCTGCTGCCAATTTGCAAGCTTTACTTCTGTTTCTAACAGCTCCCCGTAATTACTTGAACCGCTGGGCAGCCAATCAAGTTTCAATGCTGTATACGCTAACGCCAGTGGCACAAAGCAACATAGAGCAAATAAACTAAGTGGATTAACTTTCATTACGTCTCCTTCTCATCGCAAAATAAGCTATAACAACACAGGCCGCACCAATGAGCAGCCACTGCACAGCGTAGGCATAATGCTTGTCTGGCCCCATCACTACACTTTCGTAATGAGGAGTCGCTATGTCATCAGCTGCAAGGCGGTAGGCTAAAAACGGTTGCAGAGGTTGCGCTAGTTGACGACTAAAAATGTCTAAATCAATTGCTTGAATACGCTTAGGCCAGCCAGCTTCAGCGCCAATTTCATCTGCTAGCGTAAAGCCTTGCAGCTGACCTTGTTTGAGTTGCACTGTGGTAGATATGTGTGAAGGTTGAGGCCAATTTACGGTGGGGAGTTGACTACGATCAATCGGTGCCTTCAACCAGCCGAAATTAACAATGACAGGCGCTATATCATCATTAATTTTTACAGCAGCAAGTAGGTCGTATCCTACTTGTCCTTGGTAAATCTGATTATCTAACAGCCAATAACGCTGCGTATTGATGAGCCCATGCAAAGTCAGCTTTAAACCTGTTTTATCAACCTGATTAGGTAATAATTGAAATGCCTGCCAGTCCATTACACCTTGCTGTTCTGACTGCTCAAGCTGGCTTAATTGCTGTTGTTTTTGCTCACCACGTTGATACTGCCACACACTCAGCCGTAAACACACCAGCACCGCAAGTGACACAACGCAAATTGCAATAATTGAGCTAAGCTTTTGTTTACGCCTTAAAATCAACTGCATCTAGGAAACCTAAAATGATAAAAATCATCATTACACTGTTATTGTTATATATCGTGTTTAATCTGTTTCGGGCGCTATTTGTGATGATGTCTACTAAGCAACACTCGCGACCGATGTCTCACTATTTAGGTCGACGAGTGTTTTTCTCTGCCATGGTACTGATCATCATTATTGCGGCATTAAAACTGGGCTTTATTCACACTAACCCATCGCCAATTCATAACGCTACAGCACGTACACAAATACAAATAAACACAACCACACCACGTCAACAAAGTGCCAGTACCAAGCCGCAGCTTGAAAGGCAAAATGCTTTTCACTGGTAAAGTGACCTTTAAAAATTCGCAGCAGTACCACAAATAAAATAATTGTCCCTAAGGTCACATGCATGCCGTGAAAGCCGGTCAGCAAAAAGAAGGTATTGCCATACACTCCCGCATCAAGGGTTAGACCCAAGTCTTGGTATGCATGCATATACTCATAAACTTGCAGAGCCAAAAACACCACACCAAGCAACACAGTGAGTGATAAGAACGTTTTGAGTGCCCCCCGCTTATTGTTTTCTATGGCAACATGCGCAAAGTGGATAGTGACCGATGAAGTTAATAGAATAAGGGTATTAATCAGCGGTAAGCCTTGCCAACCCATTGCTTGTGTTGTCTCTCCCGCAGGGGTTGTCAACAATGGCCATACGGCCTCAAATGAAGGCCAAAGTACCTCGTTGGTCATGGCATTATTCCCCGCACCACCTAACCAAGGTACCGAGATCATGCGGGCGTAAAATAATGCCCCAAAGAACGCCATAAAAAACATCACTTCAGAAAAAATAAACCAACTCATACCTTGTCTGAATGAGCGATCCATTTGTGCTGAATATAAGCCTTTGTGCGACTCTTCAATCACGTTTTTAAACCAACTAAAAACCATATATATGAGGATCGCAATACCAAGATATAAGACGAACTGACCACTGCTTCCTTCGCCGTTTACTTGCATTACAGTGAGGCCTGCGCCTACTGCAATTAAAAACATTGCGACAGCCCCAACAATTGGCCAAGGACTCTCGGCTGGCACATAATATTTTTCGTAATTTTGATTCATTTTGTTTGCTCCTAATTAGCAATTAGCTTGGCGGCTTAATCGTTCTTGGCCACAACTTGCCCGCTAATATCAAACACGGTGTACGACAATGTTAGCTCTTCCACGTCATCGGGTAGTTCAGTATCAACATAAAACAGTAAAGTGAATTCCACTTCTTCTCCTGCTTTTAACGGCTGTTGATCAAAACAAAAACAAGCAATTTTATGTAGATACTTTGCTGCTTTACCGGGTGAAACACTTGGGATAGCTTGCATTACCTTGTCAGTATTACTGGTATTTTTAGCACTAAACTTAACTTCTCGCATGGCGCCTGGCTGCACAGCGACGCTGTACTGCTCAGACTCCACTTTGAATGGGGCGCCACTTTGCGCATGAGTTGTAAAACTCACATCAACCTGACGTTCAGTATTTACATGCTCACTGACTTTGGCTTGTTCAAGTGAGGGTTTACCATTGAGGCCCGTAACATCACAAAACACGTCATAAAGCGGCACCAATGCGAAGGCAAATGCAAACATAGCTAAACATGCTAACAACAGCTTTTTAAGCAAAGGTGCGTGATTCATTACTTAATCTCCGGTGGCGTCTCAAAGGTGTGATACGGTGCTGGTGAGTCAACTTCCCACTCCAATCCTTCAGCGCCATCCCATACTTTAGCGGGGGCTTTTTCGCCGCCTCTGGCACACTTAAAGACCACTAAAACAAACAGCAGTTGCGATAAACCAAACGCAAACCCACCGATACTGATGATGGCATTGAAATCAGCAAATTGAAGTGCGTAATCTGGAATACGGCGGGGCATACCTGCAAGCCCCACAAAGTGCATTGGGAAAAACAGCACGTTAACGCTTACAAGCGATAACCAAAAGTGCCATTTAGCCAAGGTCTCGTTATACATATTGCCCGTCCACTTCGGCAGCCAATAATAGGCCCCAGCCATAATGGAGAACACAGCACCTGTAACTAATACATAATGGAAGTGGGCAACCACAAAGTAGGTGTCATGATACTGAAAATCGGCCGGTGTAATAGCAAGCATAAGCCCCGAAAAACCACCTAACGTAAATAACACAATAAAGGCGATTGCAAACATCATGGGTATTTCAAAGCTAATAGAGCCTCGCCACATTGTTGCCACCCAGTTAAACACTTTTACCCCAGTTGGCACCGAAATCAGCATCGTCGCGTACATAAAGAACAATTCGCCAGCAACCGGCATACCTGTCGTAAACATGTGGTGTGCCCAAACAATAAAGCTTAAGAGTGCTATTGATGAGGTTGCATACACCATGGACGCATAGCCGAATAATTTTTTGCGCGAAAAGGTCGGCACAATCGTTGAGATAATACCGAACGCCGGTAAGATCATAATGTAGACTTCAGGGTGACCAAAGAACCAGAAAATATGCTGGAACATCACCGGATCTCCGCCACCAGCAGCATCAAAAAAGCTGGTCGCAAAGTACTTATCGGTCAATACCATTGTCACGGCACCTGCCAGCACGGGCATAACAGCAATCAGTAAGAAAGCCGTGATCAGCCACGTCCATACAAATAGAGGCAGTTTCATCCATGTCATACCCGGCGCTCTAAGGTTTACAATTGTCACAATGACATTGATAGCGCCCATAATTGAGCTAATACCCATAATATGCACTGCAAACACAAACAGCGCGGTATTATCGTTACTGTAAGTCGTTGAAAGCGGTGCATAGAACGTCCAACCAAAAGCGGGACCACCACCGGGCATAAGCAGCGATGCCAATAAAATAAGGAAGGCAAAAGGTAAAATCCAAAAGCTCCAGTTGTTCATTCGTGGTAAGGCCATATCTGGCGCACCTATCATCATAGGTACCATCCAGTTTGCAAGCCCTGTAAAGGCGGGCATCACAGCCCCAAATACCATGATCAACCCATGTACTGTGGTCATTTGGTTAAAAAAGTGAGGATCAACCAATTGTAAACCAGGTTGGAATAATTCAGCACGGATCACCATAGCCATGGCGCCGCCAATTAAAAACATCGTCAACGAGAAGATCAGGTACAAACTACCTATGTCTTTATGGTTGGTTGTATATAACCAACGCTTGAAACCTTTCGCTGGATGATGGTGGTCGTGATGCGCATGCTCAGTGGCTTGCTCATTAATAACGTTACTCATTAGTTCGCCTCCGCTGCTGCATCAATTGCTGCTTGAATCTGACTCGGTTGAATGACATCACCGGTATTGTTACCCCACGCATTGCGTTTATAAGTGATGACTGCTGCAAGTTGTTTTATTGAAAGCTGTTTATCAAACGCTTGCATCGCTGTACCTGGCTTACCATGTAAAACAATATCAATATGATCGTTCACATCGCCCAACACGATTGGGCTGCCTTTTAAGGCTGGAAATACACCCGGCAATCCCATGCCAGTGGGCTGATGGCAGGCTGCGCAGCTGGCCATATAGACTTGTTCGCCTAAAACAACTAATTCATCTTTCGAAAGAGTTTGATCAAGTAATGCGGCATCTGCAGCAGCGGCTTGTTCTTTCGCTTGTTTTGCGTCTGCAAGCCAAGTCGCAAACTCATCTTCTGGCAATGCCTCAACAACCACCGGCATAAAACCATGGTCTTTACCACATAACTCTGCGCATTGACCGCGGTACATACCGGGCTCGTTAATGCGTGTCCATGCTTCATTTATAAAGCCGGGATTGGCATCTTTTTTCACGGCAAAATCAGGAACCCACCAAGAATGTATTACATCATCAGAGGTCATTAAAAAACGTACTTTTTTGTTGATTGGTAACACCAGAGGTTTGTCGACTTCGAGTAGGTAGTGCTCTGTTTTTTCGGCTTGATTATCTATTTGATCTTTCGGTGTCGCTAAAATCGAATAGAAAGCAATATCTTCTCCCATGTATTCATAGTGCCACTTCCACTGCGACCCTGTTACTTTGACTGTAATATCTGCTTTTGAAGCATCTTCCATGGCAATAAGCGTTTTGGTGGCAGGGATCGCCATAGCGATTAAGATCACAAATGGAATTGCAGTCCAAAGTATCTCAACCTTCGTGCTTTCATGGAATTGGGCAGGCTTTGCTCCTTTAGACTTACGATGATGTATCAAAGCCCAAAACATCACCGCAAATACGATGATGCCAATCACACAACAAATAATAAATATCGTCATATGTAATTCATAAACATTATTACTTATATCAGTGACACCTTTACGCATATTGAATTGGCTATTTGCCAAAGCAAGTTGCGGAAGTGCTACCAATATAAGCCACAAGGTGTAACGCAGTTTACCCATGTGACAGCTCCTTTTATTGCTATTGCAAGACGCAAAGCGAAAAGGCGTTACAGCTGGTGCCCATTCGTTTTTTTTATTGTTTAAATACCCAAACCAATCGATGGTTGATGTGTCATCTGCAAACAGCTTGGGTCTGTGTATCATCACGACGCAATGAACGACACACTCATTGTTTAACCCCCTTACACATTTGTTGTGTGTCTTTTTCGTAAATAGGTGTTAATACAATGTACTTAACCAATTAGTTAAAAAATGAGCAATAAGCAAGTTTTTGTGGTAATAAATGTTTATTTTGGTGCAAAAATAACAACTATAATCAGCGCGTTAATTAATACTTAAGGCAAGTATAAAAACTTAAAAAGAAAGGAAAACTGCGCCGTATAAGGCTTTATGTAGAAAGTAAGGGTTAACAAATCTTAGGTAAACGGTCAAAAACAAACAACGCACCAAATTGAATCAATTTGGTGCGTTGTTTCAAAAAAGTTTAGCAAAGCAGATAAAGAAATTACTCTGCTTGTAACGATTAACGCGTAATATAAAAAGCTACATCCAATCAGCGTTGCGAATAACCCCAACAGCTAAGCCTTCAATATTAAATGACTCATGCTCTAAGTCCACTTCAATCGGGGCAAACTCTTCATTTTCAGCATGCAAAAATACTTTACGTCCTGCTTTTTCTAAACGTTTTACAGTCACATCGTCATCGACACGTGCCACAACAACTTGGCCATTTTCTGCAACTTGCGTTTTGTGTACTGCCAGTAAGTCACCATCCATGATGCCAATGTCTTTCATACTCATGCCGTTAACTCGCAATAAGAAGTCTGCAGCGGGTTTAAACAATGCAGGGTCAACCTGACAATGGCTTTCTACATGCTCTTGCGCCAAAATAGGTTCACCCGCGGCAACACGCCCAATCAGTGGTAAGCCAAGCTGTTCTGGCTCGTCTTCTTCGACTAATTGAATGCCTCGGCTTGCTCCAGGCTTCATTTTAATCATGCCTTTTTTTGCCAGTGCTTTTAGATGCTCTTCAGCGGCATTGGCACTTTTAAATCCCAATGTTTGCGCTATTTCAGCACGCGTAGGTGGCATACCAGTGTCTTTAATAAATACTTTAATAAGTTCTAAAATTTGCGATTGGCGTTTTGTTAATGGGCGCATACAACTGGTTTTCCATACAGTACATTTAACTGTGAGTATATACAGTTATCTGAAAATCGCAAATTTAAATTCCCCTTCCTCTCATGATAAAAAACAAGCATTGAACGGTGGGGATAGATACCATATTGTATACCGATATTTCACTTAAGAAGTTAGTTTGCGAAGGAAACACAATGAGCATTTGGTATCAACCATTCACCCTCGAATTATGTAAAGAACTCGAACAGGGTATTACTGGGCAAGGCACATTAATGAAAACAATGGGCATTGAAATAACCGAAATCGGCGACGATTATTTAGTGGCCACTATGCCCGCTATTCCAGAGCATCATAACCCTATGGGGATGGTCCATGGTGGTGCTAATGTTGTTTTAGCAGAGACTGTAGCAAGTTATGCAGCCAATTTTGTGGTCGACTTCACCGCATATTATGCTGTTGGCCAAGAAATAAATGCCAATCACATTAAAGCCTCTCGAAAAGGCCTCTTAACAGCCACGGCAAAGCCACTGCACTTAGGTAAGCGAACATCTGTATGGGAAATTAAAATAACGAATGCGGCAGGTGAACTATGCTGCGTATCACGAATGACCGCAGCGGTAGTCAAGCGTTAGTGATTAACGCTCAACAGGATAAATAGTAATTTCGAGCCCTGCGCCAATCGCTGAAATACGTAATAAGGTGTCTGCGTGCAGGGCTTGATTAAAACATTTAGGTGAGTCACCCGACTCAAACCCAATATCAAAAGTACGCTTTGAGCAAGACAACCATTGCTTTAATGCATTGCGTGAGCACGACTCTATAAGTTCACATAATTGGTTGATAGCTTTATCTGGTGTGCCGATATCAGCCGCGGCTTCAATACGTGCTAATTGACGGTATTCATCTTGGTCGTAATGTAAAACCATGGCGTTTTTCTTTAAATCAGCTACCAGCGCACTCATATCGTGTTTTGATTCAAGTTCCAGATCTACATTTAAAAATTGAATTTCCGACATACTCTCGTTTTTACCCTCTATTGATATCTCTGAAACTTTAACTCAGTTTTGTACATAAACCAAATTTAGAATACAGTAAATGCTGCAAGAGCGTTGAGTCGCTCTGTCTATACCGCTGCCCAATAAAAAAATAATAAGAGGTAATCAATGAATAAGCGCGTATTTAAATATGCCCGTAAAGGGCATAAGTGGCTGGGTTACTTACTCGCCATACAACTCTTTTTTTGGTTATTAGGGGGCTTAGTAATGAGCTCAATACCCCTTCAAAAAGTACATGGTAAACATTTAGCCAATCGTAGCTTAGATAATCCATTTACCTTGCATGATTACCCCGCTTCTCTTGACCAAATAACCAAACAATTTCAGCAAATTGATAGCATTCAATACCGTCATTTTTTAACCACTCCCATCATCGAAGTGACGACTAATAAAGGCGTGTTTAACTTTGACGGTCAATCAGGTCGTGCTATGAGCACACCAACTAAAACTGAAATTATTGCCAATGCCAATGCACACTTACTCATCAAGGCGGATGTCGCGGGTGCGCAGTTACTAGAAAAAGGAGCGAGAGAAGTCGGTCACCGCTCCAATGTGTGGCAAGTGAGCTATAACGATTGGTTAAATACAACCGTTTATTTAGAAGGCGACTCCGGTAAAGTCATTACTGTTCGTAGCACTTTGTGGCGCATTTTTGACTTTTTCTGGATGCTGCATATCATGGATTATGATGAACGAGAAAATTTCAACAACCCATTACTAATTAGCTTTGCCGCAAGTAGCGTATTATTTTGTATTACGGGCATTATTTTATTACTACAAAATGTCCGTATCAGACGCCGTAAACCGATTACACGTGCTGATCAATCAAAATAGGGTTACCATCAGGGTCGGTGACAATAAAACTGGCATCACCGACCTTTTGTACCGCCAGCCCCTGTTGTTTAAAGTGCGCCTCTAGTTCATCATAAGCACTAAACTCACTTAAAGGTCTCGCACTTTGGTCCCAGCCGGGGTTAAAAGTCAGCATGGTTTTATCAAACATCCCCTGAAACAAACCAATTAAATGTTCACCGTTTTTCATAATCAACCAATTATGCTCTATCTCACCCGCAAACTGAGTAAACCCCAACTTCTCGTAAAATAGCTTTGAAGCATGGATATCTTGTACATTTAAACTCACAGAAAACGCACCCAACCGCATTGTTCAACTCCCATAGACTGTATTTATTAATGACTATAGTTTACTTTTGGCGCGTGCTCTTTTTCTTTTCAGCTCTGCGTTTTACAATAGTGTTTCCAGTAGTTCACTTATGTGATGGATATGCGTTTACTTTTATCAGCAACTTTATGCCTGTTGTTATGCTTTACGGCGTCTGCAGAACAATTTTCAAACTTTTCTAGCGCCAAAAAATACCTTATTAAAACCTTACCCGAAAATGCTAAAAGCTTATATTGCGGGTGTGATATTAAACGCCAAGGAAAAAAACTGGTGCCCGACCCGAGCGTCTGCGGGTACATACCACGTAACGAAATCACTCGCTCTGGTAAAGAAAATGCACGCGCGAAACGAATTGAATGGGAACATATAGTCCCTGCGTGGGAGTTTGGGCACCAATTACAATGTTGGCAAAATGGCGGGCGTAAAAACTGCCGAAAAGTCAGTGAAAAGTTTCGTAAAATGGAGGCTGACATATATGGACGCTCCCTTGAAGTCAAGACGAGCTAATGTATAAACATCAAAATTGATGCCTTTATTTTATTATCATGTATCTCATATCACAGTAATGATGCGTCACAAGCTTGCTGAAAAGCAAAGGTACTGACAT